>CAIQMU010000032.1 GCA_903873095.1 uncultured bacterium | reverse complement strand
CTGAAAGTGTTTCAAATTTTGAACGAAGTTCCGCCAAGTTATAATCACGCGAAGCAGATACCGGGTACGCATCCATTCCGAAATCGTGTAATTTATTTAATTTTTCAAGTCGGACTTGTTTTAATTCTTGCAAACTTGCCATGGAAAAATAGTAGCATAAAAAAAGCCCGGGCGGTAGCCAGGAATTTTTTATGCCACAGAAACGATTCTGTATTCAACAGTTCCGCGAGGTGTTGTGATCATAAACACATCACCTGCTGATTTTCCCATCATTTCCATCCCAATTGGTGAATGAGGAGTAATTTTTCCTTGAGCAATGTCGGCCTCTGCGTCATCAACAATGATGAATGTTTTTTCTGTATTGTCCGCTATTTTGTGAACAACGACGGTTGCGCCAAATTCTACAACATCACTCCCTGATCGTTCAATGAGTTTTGAATTTTTGAGTATTGCTTCGAGCTGTTGAATGCGTCCTTCGTTTTTTCCTTGTTCATTGCGTGATGTTTGATATTCTGCATTTTCTGACAAGTCACCGAGTGCGCGTGCTGTTTGAATGCGCTCTGAAATAGCCGGTCGAATAACCGTTTTTAAATGTAATAGCTCTGCTTCAAATTCTGCCTTTTTTTCTTTTGAGAGATAATCGGGTGACATATGTATTATTCATATCATACAAAACATTTTTTTTCAATAAAAAATCCCTGCAAGCTGATATCGCTCGCAGGGACATGTTTTTTCTTTTTGCTCATCGGTCTTTCGAGACTGTCCACGAAAGGGGTTTATCCGATTAGGGTGAGCTTTCTTTGCACCCGTGGTCCCGGCCTTATTGGCAGGTCACAGCCGCGCTGATCTTTTTTGTGTGGCTATAGTTTGCGCTGTGCGCATTTGGATTGTTGTCGCAACATCGTGCAACTGTCTTGGCTGTTGTCTTTCTCATTTTTTGTGAGTTTAAGAAGTTATTAAATTAAGAACCTTGTAAGAGCAGTATAGCAGAATCGAGAATACTTGTCAAGTATTTCAATATGTGTTACAAATTTTCTTGTGGATAACTCAAAAATACCTTATAAATTAAGGATTATTTGAATTGCTCGAAACTTGAAAATATTGTGGTTCGTTTGTGTTTATCCAATCAAACACATCCCTCATCACATACGTCGCCCCTGTCTCATTCGTTGATTTCGCCTGATCCATCACAACCACGAACGCATACTGCGGATTTTCAACCGGCCAAAAACCTGTAGACCATGAATTTTCGAGCGAGTTATTTGGTCCAACTTGAGCCGTTCCTGTTTTTGCAGCAGCGTGAACATATGGAACATTAATAGCAACAGCTGTTCCGCTTGTTACTGTTTGTCGCATGGCAGTATGCAGTACTGCATACCATTTGGGATCAATACCGGGAATTTGTTGCGGTGCTGAAACTTGTGCTTTTGGGTACAATGTCACATAAGGTTGTACAAGAGTTCCATTTGATGCCATGGCTGAAACAGCGCGGAGCATTTGAACTACGGTTACCTGAAATCCAAACTGTCCGATGGCACTGTTATAGGTGTCTCCTAGACGCCATGTTGGATCTGTTGGAAATACTTTTGCTTTCCATGTCGGACTGGGAATATTTCCTGAAACCTCCCCATCAATATCGATTCCTGTTTTTTGACCGATGTCAAACATGTTAATATAGTTATCAATTCCTGAAATTCCCAATCCTTGTTGATTTTTATACCCTCCACCGATTGCATAGAAAAAGGTGTTTACGGAATTTGCAATCGCACTATAAACATCAGTGATACCATTTCCATGCGGCTCCCAGTCGTGAAAGACTTGTGATTTTGAAGGATCATACGGATTTGGAATAGACACTGATCCTGTAGAATCAACCGTTGTTTGTGGTGTAATAAGACCTTCATTTAGGGCACCAATCGCTTCGTATGGCTTTACTGTTGATCCTGGGGTGAACAATCCTGAAACAGCTCGATCAAGATACACATGTCGAGGATCGGTTGCATAACCATCAATGGTTGCAACATCATTTCCGTGTGACAAAATATTCAAGTCATATTCTGGATAACTTGTAATAGCAATAATCTCACCTGTTTTGATATTCATGATCGCACCTGCACCTCCTAAGAATCCTTTCTCAAGTGCAAGTTTTTGAATAGCAGAATAGAGCGCACCCTGAATTCCTGCATCAATCGTAAGTACAACATTTTGTCCTTGTTTTGGTGGAGTTACTAAATTTTCTGAAATAACATGTTGCTGCGCATCGATCTCGACAATTTTTTGACCATTAACACCTGAAAGAATGTTATTCAATTTTTCTTCAACTCCAGATTTTCCAATGATGGCATTCTGCCAGAAAAATCCTGATGAGTCTTTTGTTGGATATCCAACATATCCAATCAAGTGAGCAAACCCTCCTGCATTAATATAACTACGAACAGAAAATGGATCACCATCAGGACTTGCAACATTCCACGCGAGTTCCTTATTATTACGATCATAAATAACCCCGCGATCCGCAAAAATAGGTGTACTGTGCAAACGATTTGTTTGACTGCGTGTTAGATATTCATTTCCTCGAATAACTTGCAACCGTACAAGTTGCGCAATAAAAAGTATTCCAATGAGAATAAAAATTCCACCTGCCCATGTGGCGATTTTTTTATTAATCGATTTTTCAATCACACCCTCAAACTGTTGAGTATTGAGTCCCGATACGTTTAATGTATCCATGAAGATTTCATCGGGATCGATCGTGTGTGTTTTTATTTTTTTGTTTCTCTTGAAAAATACCATACTGTTATGTAATTAATTTACAAAAATTTTTGATTTTATAAACTCGATCATGCCAAGTATTACCGCAAATAATCCTGTATGAATTACGTGAGTGTACCAATGTCGTGCTGTTCCTCCATAAATTGCATCGAGGAGCGCACCTGCTAGTATAAATTCAACGTACCAAGAAAACAGAATTACGCCACCTGCACCTACGACCAAAACAACCCACCATGGGCAAGTAAAGGCAAGTATTACAAGGACAACATCCCATATGATGCGTTTAATCACGGCGAAATTATAGCACAAAAACGACTCACTAACTGGATCGTTTATCATTCAAAAGCATTTCTACTGCATGGTCAAAAGTTCCCGCTTGAATCACTGTTCCATTATTTACGAAGAAAATCTCATCGGCATTTTTAATCGTATTTAACCGATGCGCAATAATCACAACGGTTGTTTTACTTGGTAATTTTTTCAAGATCGTATCCAAAATTTCTTCAGTTACCGTATCAATGTTTGCTGTTGCTTCATCCAAGATAAGCACATCTGGTTCTCGAATAACAGCACGCATGAATGCGACCATCTGACGTTCACCCAAACTCATTTGTGAACCATCGTTTGAAATAGGTGTTTCAAGTCCATGTTCAAATTGTTTCAACAAGTGATCGAGTCCGCGATTTTTAAGAAGATCAAGAACTTCATCTTCACCAAGTTTTTTATGCATTCCGTATACAATGGCTTCTTTGAGAGTTGATCCAAACAAGAATGGTTCTTGTAAAATAAATCCAATTTTTTGTGCTCGTTCATGATCATGATATGACTTGATATCGCGATCTTCAATGGTTATTGTTCCGCTTGTCGGGTCATATAATCGTACCATCAGATTCGCTGTCGTTGTTTTTCCTCCTCCTGTTGGACCGACAAATGCGTATGTTTTGCCGGGCATGAGATCAAATGAGATATTATTTAAAACGAGTTTTTCTGGGACGTAACCGAATGAGACGTGATCAAATGACAACCTCACCCGGTCAGCTTCGCTGCCCACCCTCTCCTGGGAGGAGAGGGTTCCATTCGTAGAGTTTTGTGGAAGAATTTTCAAATTTGATTCTAAATTGAGAATATCCGAAACACGATCCCATGCCGCCAGTGCAAGTTGAAACGATGACCACAGCACCGCAAGCTGACGCAGTGGATTATAAAACCGATCGACATACACGAGAAATGCAACAAGAAGTCCAATCGTAAACAATCCTTGCGTGATCAAGAAAGCTCCATAGAGCAAGATGACAAGGGTCGCAATGTTGTCCGCAAAATCATACGTCGGTTGAAAAATATTGTTTACAAGTCCCGCAGAAACAGCGGCTTTGTAGTTGTGATAGTTCGCCTCGGCGAAACGCGACCTGAAATAATCACGGCGATTAAATGCAACAATGACTTTGAAATTTTCAAGACTTTCTTGAATTTCTGCAGACAAGAGTCCTGTTGCTTGCAAGTTTTTCGCATTCTTTTTCTTGACCCATGATGACGTCAGCTGTGTTGCGATCAAAATAATCCCGGCCGGAATAATTGTAAGTAATCCCAATCTCCAATTAATCGCAACAATGAAAACAGCGGTTCCTAAAATAGTAAATAAACTTCCGACAAAACGTGTCAGTGTCTGCGCAAAAAACTGATTAAGTTTATCCGTATCATTGTTAATACGTGAAATCAAATCCCCTGCCTTGTTTTCATTGAAAAATGCAAGCGGAAGTTTTCCAAGTTTTGTAAAAATTTCATTACGTAATTTAAATACGGTTCGCTGTCCGACACCTCCCATCAAAATAAGCTGTGCGTAGTTTGCACCAAATGCAGCAACATACATTCCGGCGATAATAATTCCATAGGTAATGATTCCAGAAAAATGTGCTGGAATAATATATATATCAACAGCGCGCCCCATTAAAAATGGAACCATCAATGACAACGCTGAGTTTACTAAGATGGCAGTAAACGCAAAGACGAGAGTCCATGTCTCTGTTTTAAGAAATGGAACAATACCCAAAATGGCTCCCCATGCGGAACCTTTTGCACGCTCTTCTGCAATGATGTTAAGACGGTAATTCTTCATAAGATGTAGTACTCTGCTGTGAACTCACGATTTGGGCATATTCAGGTGATGTTGTAAGTAACTCGTTATGTGTTCCAACTGCCAACACTTCACCTTCCATGACCAAAATAATTTGATCGTAATGTTCAATCGGTGCGATTTTTTGCGTAATGGAAATTAATGTCAGATCCGGATAATTTCTTTCAAGATTTTGAACTATGCGATGTTCTGTCATTGTGTCTACTCGTGCTGTAAAATCATCGAGTAGTAAAATTTTTGGATCAAGTGCCAGTGCACGCGCGAGCATGATGCGTTGCTTTTGCCCTCCTGATAATGTGGTTCCTCGTTCTGAAACAATAGTCTCAAGTCCACGAGGAAGATTCAAAATATAATCTGACAGTTCTGCGGTTTCGATCGCCTTGTGCAAGGCTTCTTCTTTTGCGGTACTGCCAAATGTAATATTTTCACGAATACTCAAGTTAAACATGATGCTGTCTTGGAAGACCATACCGACTTGCGAATACAGTGATTGTTTTTCAAAATCATCAAGTGGTACACCGTCATATACAACAGCTCCTGATGTTGGTTTAAGTAATCCAATCAACACATACAAGAGCTGTGTTTTTCCTCCACCGGTTGGTCCAACGATGGCTGTTTTTGTTCCGGGTTTTATTTCAAATGAAATATCTCGCAAGATATGTTTTCCACCAAGAGTAAGCGCGATGTCTTTTACAACAACTGCGCCTGTGACTGATTTCGAAATTGTTCCGACTGATTGCTCAACGGGCATATCTTGGACTTGTGTAATACGATTGTATGACGCAGATGCGGCTGCAATAACGTTCGACATAAATCCAAGAAGGAGCATTGGGAAGACAAGTACTGCAACGTAACTTTGGAACGCAGTAAAATCTCCAATCGTCATTGATTGAATAATGACGAGATGACCCCCGAATACCAAAATAACCACCATCGCAAGATTTGAAATGAAGGTAATGATTGGAATCATCGAAGCAAACAATTTCAAAATAGACATTCCAATACCCAATGCTTCGGTGTTCGTTGTGATGAATCGATCTTGTTCAGCCATTTGCGAGTTAAGAACTCGTACAAGTGCAGAACCCATAATGGTGTCACTAATGATTTTATTCAATCGATCGATCACTTCTTGTGATCTACGAAAGAGTCCTCCGATTTTTGAGAAGACAAACCCGAATGTAAATCCAATGATAGGAATCATTCCTAAAACCATGAGTCCTAATTTCCAATTCAAAGAAACGAGCAGTGCACTTGCACCAATAATAAGAAACAATGATGAAACAATTGTTGGAAATGCTTGTGATACGAATGCTTTTACAGCATCAGCATCTGATGTCAGATTTGTTAACAATTTTGATCCACCAACACTCTCAACAGCTGAAAAACTTTGCAATGAAATTGCATGTGATAAATCACGACGCATGTCGCGCGCAACTCGTTCACTCGCGATCACTTGAACTACGGTTACCAAATACGTGAATACGAAAATGAGTACAATTGAAATTACATAGAACACAACCGTTCCAAGTGAAATAGTATGATTTTTTCCATATGCATCTACTGCAAATGCGATTATTTTTGGCAATACCAAGTTAAGCGCACCTGATGCGATCGTAAACAATGTAAGGAGTGCGGTCAATCCTTTATATTTTTTTAAAATTGAGAAAATACTCTGCTTTTTCATATGTTCGGATCCTCCCCTTTATAAGGGGAGGTGCCCGCAGGGCGGAGGGGTGGTTAATAATTTATTTTATGAATTTAAAACTCTGCACAACTGCTTCTAATTTAGTAACAATAGGTGTCTTATTATATTCTGAGATTCCTTGACTTGGATCATAATTACCAATATTTGTCGTATGAATTGTGTATTCTACAGCATAACATTCGTTATTATAAATCGTTCGATAACTTGTTGTGTCATAAAAATTTCCGGCACCTGCATCACCTAAACTAAACTTTGAAAAGAAGACTCCGTTGATGAGTGTTGTACCAAGTGCAACTTCACCGTTTTGTGCATTTGCGCATTGCGCAATAGCTGTTACATCTGTTGACGAGCCAACCGTAAACCGTACGTCTTGAAAATTTGTATTTGGTTCAAATGATTTATCAAGAATCACATCAGAAATAAGTGTCCCACCTGTTGAACTGTTAGCACTCCATGATGGTGATCCTGAACCATTGGTAAATGATTGTAATGCCATATCTGGTGGATATTGAAAATTGACATGATGAACACTATCGCTGAACGTAAGATTTGCTACTGCTGATGTTTGAGTATCTGTTGATGATGAATTAGAATTATTAGTTTTTGTTCCCTTAATAATGAAAAAAATGACGAGTATTACAACCACTGCAAAGACAACGATTCCTAAAATCTTTAAAAAGGTTTTCATGGTCTTATTCTACCACATATCAAGGTAACCAAAAAGCCTAGGATTCTAGGCTTTTATTTTTTCAAATCAAGTAATACTTCGCCTGGATCACTGATAGTTTCCAAACATTCATTTCGAATTACCTTATGTTCTACATTTATTGAAACCGACGGATCACTTGGCCCAACAGGTCCGTTTGATTCATTAAACGCAACCACATAATCATTTCCATCTCCACCTCGGAACATGGCAAAAACTTCACGTGTTACGTTTTCGTAATCAAAGGTTGCAAGTGCTTCATCGCGCCGTGATCCATCCATTTCAGCCATCCAAGCACGAAATATTTCAGCCTTACCTTCCTTAACTCGCCAGATTTTTGAGAATGAGAGATTTGTCATGAAATAATAATATTTTATTTAGTAATTACACAAAGAATTCCTCCCGTGACATTAGCACCTGTTGGCTGCCACAGACTAACAAAATCCTCAATACTCCACCTTAACTCATTACCTGCTATTTGAAAATTTGGATCATGTAAATAAACAAACTGATCATCAAAACCAATTACAATACGAAAATGACCAAGAAGAGCATTCTCCTGGCTTGCTTGTTGGCAAACAATAATAGGAACTTCTTTATCAATGAGAATTTTTAACAATTCTAAACAATCAAATTTATTTGTGTAGTTGGCGCGCAACCAAACAGCCTTGAGGCCTTTTTTTCTTGCATCAAGAATTAAGGTATCTGTTGTCATGCGATAATATCCTGAACCGTGTGGTTCTAATTCTTTATAAAGATTCATCAAATCTTCTTGAGAAATATTATTAATACCATAATATTTGTAAACCATTTCAAGGCACGCTGCACCACACGCACTTTCATCAATCTGTTTTGTATAAGGAACCTTTAATAGTTTCATAAATATGATTCTTTACATATCTTAAGATATAAACACTGTTGCGTGTATTGGTCTGGTACCACTGGCGCCAGATGTCATAAGGGTATTCTAGCACTTTTTGGTAATTAAAAAGACCCCTCCTGGTCGGGTCATCTTAATCGAGATTTATTGGGACATCTATCTCTGAAATCTCGTTCAGGGTCAGGCCGTCTATCGCATTAGTTTTTTCGGCCCACGCGAGGAGATCCTGCTCCTTCTTTTTCATTGCATCGTTCACCCGCAAAAAGGCATGCCCCTCTTCGTCATCCGATGTTCGCTTCATGGTCAAATGAACCGCGTCAGGATACTTTGCCCTCTTAACGAGCTGACAATTATTGTTGTCCAAAAACGTAGTTGCCCCACCTATCATCTGGCTTATGCCAAGCGGATTAAATAAATCTCTTACTTTCATATATCAATTTTACCACGTTTTGACTTATCCGACCAGAAAATCTACAATTGAAGTCTCCACTATAACTGTGATTTAACTGTGATTCGTATGTCCAACATCCCCACCCTAAAACCCTTCGGGAAAGGACCAGACCCGCGCCGCAATACCAAGGGGCGGCCTGTTGGGAGTACCAGGGAAAAGACGCTTGCGAACAGGCTCAGGAGAATGCTCGGCAAGAAGGTGCCGGGGTACGACCTCACCTACCAGGAAGCAATAGCGGATGCCATGATCAAGAAGAGCATCAACGGGAGCGTTGCGGCGTTCAAGGCGATCACCGAGATCACTGACGGGAAGCCTGGCAAGAAGAATTCCGAGAAGGCGACCCCGACGATAGTCTATGAACATATCGACTTCAAGACGAAAAGAAGGATCGTTCGCGTCTACAGGGAGAACCTCGACCCGATTAGGGAACTTCTCAAGGAACAGGGTTACTTCGACATAGCCCTCCCGTTCTATGATCTTGAGAAGTTCTAGCTTCTTATCAAAATTGGTGCAAATGGGTTATCCCCTAATCGTAATACTTGTGACCGACCTCGTCGTAATGCTTAGCTCCGCTATACACTCCATACGTTTCGAAGGCCTTCGACATGACCAAGTAACCGATACCGAGGGCTACGATCCTAAGAAGCGCCGCTATGTCATCAATTCGATAAATCATAATTGCCCCGATTAGTATTGCGAAGATTTCAAACCACTGAACTTTGGTTGTTTCTTTTATTTTCATAAATTCGTTTTTCGCGATTTATTGATAATCCTAGAAAATTGAGATACAAAAATCCCGCCTCTAGGTGGCCCGAAAGCCTGCATCCGTTTCCAGATGCAACGCGACAAACGACCCTAAAGACGGGGTTTTTATGTTTGTCGCGTTTTTGACCGTGCTCAGAGATTGTCTGAGGTTAGGTCGCCTATGGAGTTATGAAAATACTATACCCCATTTTCCGAGGTATTGGTACTGTAGCTTCGTTTGAATTTATTGTGTAGTGGAGTTATCCACTCATTAAAAATCCCACAGTTGCCTGCGGGATTGAGTCTAATTTTTAGACATT
>CAIQMU010000031.1 GCA_903873095.1 uncultured bacterium | reverse complement strand
TGATGAAAATCGCAGCAAACACATCCATTGAATAATGGTAATGTCCTGCAAGTACCACAAGTCCTAAAAACACCGCACTTGTAATCAAAAAAATTCTAAACCATTTATGCGTCCAAAACGCGAGGCCGATAATCAGCGGCATTCCGACATGTCCCGAGAAAAACAAATCTCCTCCGAAAAAATATCGTTTAAAAAGTGCTGGAATATGCGCAGGAACAACTTCCCCTGCAGGCAAGCCTAGGTGTGTTAAGCAAATTGCAACCGATCGAATTAATACAAATACACTCCAAACCTTAATCGCAAGAGGAAATTCTTTTGGCCATCGAATAAGCGCAAAAACCGCAACACCAGCCAAAACAATTGGTCCATAGACATAAAACACATACACATTCATCGCAGGAACATTCGACAAGATAATATCCCCCACAGGAGCTCCTGCATGTGCGGTTGAATACGTGTTTGCAAATGTTGCAACAATAACACTTATTCCAAATAAAACCAATCCCCAAATTGAAGACCTCCAAAAACTCTGATCATGCAAAACCTGCTGCCATGACAGCTTCCATTCTTTATATGATCTTTTGAGAGATTCTTTCATGAGTAAGTTATTCCTTTCTCAAGAAAAGAGGGGCTTCTGGTTTTTTCTTTTCTCGAATTAATTGCTGAATCGTTTCTGCGGTACTTGGCATAATTGGTTCAAGGAGAACCGAAATGCGTGCGAGTCCTTGTACTACGTGACGCAAATCATCATGGGCTCCCTGTTCGTCTACTTTTACTTTTTTAAACGGAGCGTTTTCTGCAATAAACAAATCAAGGTCTGCAATTTCTTGCCAAATCGCATCGGCACATTTGTTGATTTCAAATGAATCATAAGCAGGATGTTTGATGTCTACAAAACTTGGAAATGTAATAGTTGAAATATCAACATCATACGTTACAACCATATTCATCGTTCGCGAAACCAAGTTTCCGAGCCCATTTGCAAGATGTGCATTGTACGCATCCAAAAATCGCACTCGCGTAAACGGAGAGTCTTCAAACGAACTAATTTCTTTCGCCAAGAAAAGACGCAGCGCATCAACCCCAAATTCATTTACAATATCTTGCGGATCAACACCATTACCGAGTGATTTCGACATGCGAACACCGCCATCAGCTGTTATGTGTCCATTAATAATAATCTGATATGAATTAGGTAAATTCGCAGCCATAAGCATCGCTTGCCACATCGCAGATTGGAATCGCAAGTTATCTTTACCACAATATTGTGTTGGATTTCCAAGTGTCCAATACTTTTCAAAATTTCCATCAGTATTTGGCCATCCAAGTGTTGAGATGTAATTTACCAACGCATCAAACCAAACATACATAACTTGCGATTCATCCCCAGGAACAGGAATTCCCCAAGGCATTTTTTCTTTCTTTCGAGAAATAGAAAAATCTTGTAATCCTCTTTTTACAAATTCTTTTATTTCGTTATAACGAAAATCTGGCACAACAAAATTCGAGTGTGATTCGTAAAACGCGAGAAGTTTTTCTGTAAAAGCAGAATATGCGAAGAAGTAATTTTCTTCGTCGATGTATTCTATTTCCAGAGTTGGATGAAGTGGGCATTTTCCATCAACAAGTTCTGAATCTGTCTTTGTTTCCTCACAGCCAACACAGTATTTTGCTTTGTACGTATCCTTGTAAATAAATCCATTATTCGCAACCTGTTTCCAAAATTCTTGAGCTGCTGATTCATGCTTCTTGTCAGTCGTTCTCACAAAATGAATTTTTTCTGTAACACCAAATTGTTCAAGTTGTTTTTTAAAAATTTCAAAACCTTGATCTACAAATTCTTGTGCTGAAATTCCTGCTTTCTCGGCCTGTTTGAAAATTTTAAGTCCATGCTCATCCGTTCCTGTATTGAAAAATACATCATACCCTGAAAGCATTTTTGATCGTGCAATAATATCTGCACGCACAAATTCCAAGGCGTGACCCATATGAAGAGGTGCGTTTACGTACGGCAGTGTTGTTGTAATATAAAAAGGTTTCTTATCCATACCCAAACAATACAGGAAAATAAGGTTTTTTTCAAGAAAAAAGGGCCTTAGGCCACTTTTTTATGTTTTCCTGAATCGTAGATAAGCTCGAGGATCAAAACTGCAATTGGAATTGCAACCAAGATGCCAATAATCCCGAAGAGTTCAAGACATGCAACAATCGACAGAATCATCACAAGCATCGGCATACCAATCGTTCGATGTAGAATGTAGGGCTGTAACAAGTACGCATCGATGTAGTGCAACACTCCATAGAACAAGAATGTGTAGAATGCGAGAGTAAACCCACCTCCGAAGTACGCAAGGATCACTGCAGGCGCAAGAGCAAGTGCAGTTCCAAATGGAACGAATTCAAATACAAATGCGAGTGCCGAGAGTATTAGTGCATACGGCACACCCATCAAATAAAGTCCTGCGTAACTAACAAGTCCGATGAGTATCGCAACGAATACTTGCCCACCAAACCAGTATCCAATTTTTCGCTCAACACGATTCCATAAATCAACAACATAGTCTTCTTTACTATCCGGAATAACAACACGCAAGAAATTCTCGATTCCTTTTTCTTGAATCGCCAAATAAAACGAAATAATAACAACCAAAATTCCATTAAGAACACTACCAAAGAAATTAGACAGCGTTCCAAGTAAATCACCTTGCCCTGAAAGAAGGGTCTTGTTTTCAAAAATAGCTTTGAGGGTTGTACTGTTTAATCCATTACTTGCAACAGGGCTCAGTAATTTCACAAACTCGGAACTCTTCGGAAACAAATTCAAGAAATCAGAAAGTTCGTTTACGAAAAGCGGTACAACCAAATACAAGAGTCCAAAAATAATTGCGAATCCGAGAATATAAAAAATAAATACAGCAATTGGCCGAGGGACTTTTGCGCGCTTGAGAACTCTTGTCCCCGCCTCGACGAATGATGCAATAATAACCGATACGAATACCACCATGATGAAACTACGCAAGTTCCAGGCTATAAAAATACCCACAATCATCAGTAATATTGTCCAGAGTGTTTTGGAATTAATATGAATCGAGACGTTTTCCATGGCGTTATTTTAGCACATCCGAAAAATCTTGTCCTGTGTGAGGGCCAATAATCGCCAAGTGGAATTTTTCAGGTTTTAAGTATTTTTTTGCAACACGCAAAACGTCATCGGCTGTGACTGCACGAATATCACGTTCAATATCACGCGGCATTTTCAAAGGTTGATGCAAAATCGCCTCACTTCCAAGATGGTACGCAATCGCATCCGTTGATTCATTTCCCATGTAAATTCCCCCTGTCACATATTCTTTAACTTTTGCAAGTTCCGCATCCCCTACTCGCTCTGTTTTGATTCTCTTAATTTCACCCATGATGGCAGAAATAATTTCCGTGGTACGTTTTGGTTCTGTTCCTGTCGCAATTGAAAAGTCCCCGATATCATCTGACGAGAATTGTCCTGCGCGCACATAATATCCCGCACCCATTTCTTCGCGTAATTTCAAAAACAACCGTGATGACATTCCAGATCCCAAAATTCCCGTCATAACACTGATCGCATCACTGTCTGGATGACTCATGGGAACCGTGCGAAGTCCGACAACAATATGCGACTGATCTGTTTTCTTTTCTTTTACAATAATCTGCGCACCTGACGCATTGGTAACTTTTTTCTTTGAAATTATTTTTCCAGTTGGAATTGATTTGAACGCTTCGCTTACTTGTTTTACAACTTCGGCCTCATTAATATTTCCAACGACAACGATCACTGTTTTTTCTGCAATGTAATGTGCGTCGCGATATTTTTTGAAATCAGCTTGAGTAAACTTTTTAATGTTTTCTTTTGGACCAAGGACGGTATAACCAAGAGACTGATCGCCGTACAATGATTCATTGAAAACATTTCCAACATTTCGAATAGGCATGTCTTGCTGCATGTCAATTTCACCCATGACAACTCCTCGTTCTTTTTCGATTTCTGCTTCTGGGAATGTCGAATTTAAATACACATCCGAAACAACATCCAAAAGTTTTGGAAATAATTTTGCGCGTGCCTTGGCGTAATATCCTGTGTAGTCGTACCATGTAAACGCATTTGTTTCCGCACCCATCGCTTCGAGTTCATAGGCAATTTCGCGATTTCCTCGTTTTTGTGTTCCCTTGAAACACATGTGTTCCAAGAAATGAGATAGGCCGTTTGTGTCACGAGTTTCAAATCGTGTTCCCGCCTCAACCATGGCAAGTACTGTCACCGTTGGATTTTCTGGCATGACAAGTGTCACAATTCGTAACCCGTTTTTAAGTGTTTTGATTTTAGGTTTCATGCGCGAAAGTATAGCAGAAAATTTACAATAAAAAAGCCATTTTTAAAAAATGGCTTTTAAGTAAAGTTATTTCAAAAGTAACTCATTCAACCTAATATTGAAATTAGGGATCCGGCCTATAAATTGAACTCCACGGAGTTCTAGAGCTCGCCCAAAACAATAAAGATCCAAGAGAAGTGGAATGTCGTGACGATGAATACATGACATCATTGAATCATAATATTTTTCAAAATCCCCGATCCACCCATCAATTAAAACTGCCTTGGGTCTTTTTCTAATCTCGGAATCAAAAGAATCTTTATCGATACAACATACCACTAACTGATCGGTATCAATAAACTGTTGTAGTGTGTGAGAAAATTCTGGATGAGCTTCTTTCCAGTCGCTTGCTGTTACAAGAAGTATTTTGTTTGAATAATCGTCCATATTTTTATTTTTTAGTTTCCCCAACATTACTCTAATTAAAAAGTTAGTCAAGTAAAAAGCCATCCTTGCGGGACAGCTTTTGATAATTTTATGCGGCAGCAGCTCTGTGAAATACACCGTGACCCTTGATGTGATCTGCATATTTGTAACCAAGGAAGATCATATCTTTCATTCTCAGGTTAAGGTTTGCGCAGCACAACTCGGCAGATTTACGAGTGCATTTTTCCAAGACTTTTTCATTGAGCTCTTTGGTGTACAAAGTACCCAGATTACCATCAATAATAACGAGTTCGTACTTGTTATCTGCGATTTTACGAAGGAGTGCATCTGGTTTTTGAAGTTGAAAAATATCTACCGTATTCTCAAGACCTTCCGATCTTAAGTACTCGCGTGTAGCATTTATGCCGACATAATTTGTGACTAGTAATGTCTTTTTCATTGTATTTTTTTTTGATTCAAAAACACAGTAGCATATTTTAAAAATAATGCAAGTAATTTAAAAGGTCACTCGGGGTGACCTTTTTTGAAATGACCCTTTTTGTGCTTAAAAGAACCAGCAGAAAATTTTGAAATTACCGGAACAAGAAAACATTCCATGTTGTTATTACCTGATATAATTTGAAATAACATGTGCAGCTTCACATCCTTGGGATAAATTGATTCACAAATTACAAGCTCCATGCGAAGTTCTGGAATTTGAGGCGTTGTTACTAAAGCTTGTATAAGTTTATTTTTTGAAACAAAGGAATCTACCCACCATGTACATTTAGGGCAAAACTCAAATGCAACATTATTTTTTTCATCTTTTTCAACATAACAAATATATGGATCATTAACAGTAATTAAACCCCCTTGGTAATGAAGAAGTTGATTAATAATAGAAGAATCTCGCATCCCATAAAGAAGTTCCGTCCAATTTGATATTGTAAGTTCGGTTGTTTTTCCTTGTGCATGAATGATTCCCCATCCAAGCATTGCCGTGCAAAGTATAAATAGTTTATTCATGTTTTTAAGTTTTTGATTTATCTAACCTTATACTTTTTAAAAAGTTAGTCAAGTAAAAAGCCGCCAAGTGGCGACCTTTTACTTGTTATATTCTTGATGTAATATACGAAACCAAATCTGAAATCGCAACGCGAGATTGCTCTCCGGTATCGCGATCACGAATGGTGACCATGTCTTTGAAATCAGGGTTGATGTTATCCCCCATTCCGATCGTATCGAAATCAACAACAATGCACCAAGGTGTTCCGATTTCATCTTGCCGTCGATAACGTTTTCCAACGTTTCCGTTGTCATCGTACATAACGTTTCC
>CAIQMU010000030.1 GCA_903873095.1 uncultured bacterium | reverse complement strand
TCTTTATTTCTTTCTTATTTTTTCTTTATCTCGTATTGATATGATATCCAAATGCAATTTTCAGATGAACAATTTAATCAAGTTAAAAATGATGCAGAAAAGTTCTATTTTGAAATAAAGTCAGTACATTGTCCTTATTTTGGAGAAAAAGTAAATTTTAATCGTAAAGGCTTTGATCATATTGTTTCAAAAAGTTGGAATCGTGGTCGATCAGAAGCTGATCAATTTTCAAGGTTTCGATACATATCCCTTGCTCCAGAAATAATAAAACAATCAAGAACACTCCAAGGTTTTCGTGTTACGCGAAAGTTTGAACGAGTCAAAGTTCATAATCGATGGGATACTGTGATGAAAAATGTTTATTATTTTGAACTTATTGCTGTAGTTAATTTCCATAACTCACAAATAAGACTTAAAATTATAATTAAACAAATTGAAGGTGGTGAGAAATTCTTTTTCAGTATTATTCCTTTTTGGAAAATTGATAAAGAAACAGGAGAAAGAATACTCTATGATAATAATCTTGAACATGAATAAAAATCCGCCCGAAGGCGGATTTTTATGATATTTGGCTGCAGTTTAAGAAATGACCGCGAGAGAGCCAAAGCCCTCACAAATACATATCGATTGTAGCAAAAGAGGAAAATCTCGTCAATTATTTTACTCGTTTAACATTCCAAGCAACAATCACCCCCAGAAAACAAATAATACTAAGTATCGGAAACAGTGACGACAGTGGTCCAAATTTGAGGATGAGTGATGCAAGAAGGGGTGCCAAGATGTACGCGAATGGATACGTATTTCTAAAAAATCCAATCGATCCCGTGTCATCATGATGAACACATTTAAAGAAATAGGATTCGGTTGAAACTTCGACAATACTTGCACCAACACGCGTCATGAATAATACGAGCGTAAGCCCTGCGATTGAAAGCGTTGGGGCATGTCCCACAAACAATGTTGCAAGACCCATAACAACAAGTCCAACAATCATCAAGTGTTTTTCAATATGAATTTTATCAGCAAGTTTTCCGAGTGGGTATTCGAGAACAATAAATGCGACAAGCATGATTGCAAAAATAATGCCGATCGTGTCCCATGGAAGATGTGCGACCGTATGCAAATAAATCGGTGTATAAATTACCATCCATGCGTAGAAAAATTGCAAAATAAAGTTTACAATGAACACCAATCTGAATCTGCGGTGTGCCATGAACTTTGTTGCCAGTTGCAAGATATTTGCTTTGGATGCATGGGTTGTTTTGATTGTGGGAAGTTGAAGTGCAATGATGATGAATACAGGAATCATGATCGCAATGGCAAAACTGTACAAAATTGAAAATCCAAGTCGGTCCAAAATATATCCACCAATAAGGGGTGCAAGAATCCATCCTGCGTTCATCATGGTCAGATAAGTGCCACGAACGTCTCCCTGCACTGCATTTTCAGAAAGTCGTTCAGTGATAATATCAATTCCAAGGTAAATTAAGGTGTTAAATGCGAGGAATGTTATAAAACTGATAGCAATAACAAGGGGATTTGAAACAGTTGTAAATACGACAAGGTTCGCAATGTTTGCGAGAATCAAAAAACCGAGAATTAAACTTGTTCCTAATTTGTTAATGAGTTTCGGAATAATATAAAGCCCGATGATCGTGACAAGTGCAGATGCTGTATAAAACAATCCAATGGTGTGATCAGGAATTTTTGAACTCAAGAATGATGAGTTTATGAAAATGGTGAGTGCGACTTGGATTGAGAATACAAACGCAGCCCAGTAAGTTGTTCGCAGTAATTGGCGATGTTTCATTGCCTTTCATTATAACGTGTTTTTGATTTGAAATCGAGAGAAAAAAGAAGATTGACTATGGAATTTTTACATGATAGGGTGAGGGAAACATTAAAACTTAATAATATGAAAAAAGAAATCACAACAAAAATTATTGAATTTATGAACGGGTATAAATTTCTAAGATTATTTCTTTCCAAGAAAACAAAGAAACTATTGATCTCTCTTCAGAAACAACAAGAATTGCTTGAAAAGACGTCAGAACATTTTCATTCACTTCGCGATTTTATTTTTAATCACAGACAGAT
>CAIQMU010000029.1 GCA_903873095.1 uncultured bacterium | reverse complement strand
GGCCCCCTCTTTTAGAGGGGGTAGGGGGTGTGTTGTTCGGATTTCTTTCGGATCAAATTCAAGGATATCGGCATTGATAATCGTGAGTTTTTTATTAGAAATATCCTCAGAAAATGTTGTTTCAAGGCCCGAAATAAGATCAGTGTCTTTTTCGACGGCAATAACACCCCCTGCAGAAACAAGGATTTTCTTGGTAAGCATTCCCTGTCCTGGTCCAATTTCCAAAACGGTATCGTTTTTTGAGAGTTTTGCCGCCTCTATTATTTTGTCGACAATTGCCTCAGATTTCAGAAAGTTCTGCCCCAGAGACTTTTTTGGTCGGTGATTCATGGCGAAACTATAGCATAAGTTACAAAAAACCGCCGAAAATTCGTTGAGCCGGGAGACCCTCCTTCGCATAAAGCTACGGAAGGGCACAGTGCGCTGTGTCCCGCCGTAACTCGCGAATGCGAGTGAAGGGGGACTCACGGCGATGAAGAATTTTCGGCGGTTTTTAATCTACCAATCTAGATATACAGTTCTCACTGGCTCCGGGGTATCTCCCCCAAAGTTATCTTCCCTTTCAATAATTTCCTCCGGAATATCTGACAAGAAATCAGACGGCATGTTAAATTTCTGTTCTCCATAAATCGTACGCATCATTGCATACGACAGCATGAGAACTTTTCGTGCACGAGTAAGGGCAACATAAAACAATCGTCGCTCTTCTTCTTGATCCTCGACAGTTTTTTTCTCATCATACCCATCATGTGGAAAAAGTCCTTGTTCAAGTCCGCCGATAAATACATAATCAAATTCCAAACCTTTCGCCGAGTGAATTGTCATCAATTTCACGCCAGATTTTTTATTTGAATCATCAATTTGATCTTGATCCGATTGAAGTGCGATATCCTCGAGCATTTTTTCAATCTGTTCGGGTGCCCCCTCTATTAGAGGGGGTTGGGGGGTGTGTTGTTCGGATTGTGCAATGTCATACCGTGTTGCGAATGTCACAAGTTCTTCCAAGTTTTCGAGTCGCTCATGATCATCTTCGGTTCCATTTTTGTACATATCAAACAATCCTGATCGTTCGATAACAAAGCGGACAAATTCTGATGGTGTATGATCGCTTGAAAAATCTAATATTTTATCGAGAAGTTGTTCAAATGCATCATACGTGCGACCTTGTGCAGGCGGTAAATCATTTCGCAGTCCAGAAAATATTTTTATAATCGCTGCAGGACCGAGTCCTCGTTTCGGTTCATTAATAATGCGTTTAATATCAGATAAGCTGTCGCGATTAAATGCTGCTCGAATATACGACACAACATCTTTGATTTCTTTTCGTTCAAAGAATTTTGTGCCAAGTAATTGATACGGAACATTCGCACGTAAGAATGCTTCTTCAAGTATGCGTGATTGGAAGTTGGTTCGATACAGTACTGCAATTTCCGTTGCGCTGTTACCCTGATTGATTAAATCCTGCGCAGTGGTTGCAATGTGACGCGCCTCATCACCCTCGTTCATCGCAGTAAACAATTTAATTTTTTCACCATCACCTTGTTTTGTTCGTAGTTCTTTGTGAATACGTGCGGTATTTTTTTTAATAACCTCATCTGCCGCAAGAAGAATATTTTTTGTTGAACGATAATTTTCTTCGAGAAGAATGATTTGGGCTTCAGGATAATCTTTTTCAAAATTCAAAATATTTCGCAGGTTTGCGCCTCGCCATGAATAAATATTTTGATCAGTATCTCCCACAACGCATAAATTATGATGTGATTCTGCAAGTAATCTGACAATATCGTATTGGACTCGGTTCGTGTCCTGATA
Source organism: uncultured bacterium (assembly GCA_903873095.1). GTDB lineage: Bacteria > Patescibacteriota > Minisyncoccia > Phycocordibacterales > UBA1006 > CAIXMG01. The sequence goes on along the minus strand of CAIQMU010000029.1, from coordinate 5,776 downwards.
CTCGTCAATGTGAATATATTTCCATTCGTTTTGAAGTGTCTTTCTGATTTGAATATTTTTTTCAAGAAGATCGAGTGTTTTTAATAACAAGTCATCGAAATCAACAGCAGATTCTTTTGATTTTAATTCTTCATATTTTACCCAAACAGCTGAAACGATTTCTGTAAACGCTGAATGTGTTGCTTTTCCAAAGCTGTCAGCTGATAATCCATCTGATTTTTTTGATGAAATGAAACTGCGGATTTTTTTTGGTTCATGAACTTTTGGATTTATTCCAAGTGTCTCCATGGCTTCTTTGACAAGTTTCATTGTGTCGCCACTATCTAAAATAGTAAAACTTTTTTTGAGTCCTGCTTCGTGTGAAAATCTGCGGAGTATTCGTACACCGAGTGAGTGAAATGTAGAAAGGATTGGTGTTTCGTTCATTCCATGATCCTGGCTCATCATATGCATGACACGTTCACGCATTTCCTTGGCTGCTTTGTTGGTAAATGTGATGGCTAAAATATTTCGAGGGTGAACGCCTTGGTGGATTAAGTGGTAGATGCGATGGGTAAGAGTCTTGGTTTTTCCGGTTCCTGCTCCTGCAACAATAAGAAGTGGTCCTTCGGTTGCGAGTACTGCTTCGCGTTGCTTCGGGTTGAGTGTGTCGAGATAATTCATGTCGGATGAGTATAGCAAAAAAGCGGGAAAAATTCTTTCAGAATTTTTCCCGCTTTTTCTTAGCTTTTTGCAATTTTCAACATTTTTTCAAGTGTTGCAACTTCCTCGGAAACGATTTCATCAAATCCGGGGACGTTTAGTTGCAAGAATGTGAATATTTCAGAAATTCCCACATCAGTTTCGAGCATCTTGTCATACTCGACGGCTGCTTCTACTGGTAGTAATGGCACTGCTCGCGTCAGAGTAGATTCCATAATAATCTGCGACATCTCATCGAGGATTTTATGTTGTTCCTCGACCGGATAGTCTGCGATATCAAATTTTGTAACAAGTTGTTGTAAGAAGTTTGGTTCCATATTATTTGAGTGGACCGTTCTTAATCGATTCTTTGATAAATTGTTCAAGTGTCATGCCGTCGCCCATCGGTGTGCTTGCTTGTCGATCTGCATAGGCGTCTTTAATTTTTTTATACAAACCTTGCTCTGCTTTTGAATAATCTGAAACTTTTTTAGTAACTTCTTCGCCGGCATTATTTTTGTAGGTAACTTTTTCGGGGTTCATGAATAGGTGAACAGGTTTGTCTTTAATTTTATTCCAAGCACGAAGAGTATCTTTTTCTTCCTTGGTTGTCATTTGTTTTCCTTCAAATCCAGATTCGAATGATTTTTTCAAGAAATCTTTCATCTGAGATTTTTCAAGTTCTTCTGGTGTTTTTTCTTTTGCGCCGTTGTCTACTTTTTTCTTCTCAAGTGCAGCCGCTTTTTTAGCTGCATCCGCTTCTTTTTTTGCAGCTTCTTCTTGTTGTTTTGTTCCCAGTTCAAACGATCGCTTTCCTGTTTCACCTCCCCATGGTTTGTGTAATGGATTAATAAGTTGGTCTAGAAAACTTGCTTTTGGATCGGATGCTTTTGCAGAAGCTTTCATAGTATCGTAATGCTTTTTGAGAAGTTCTAATGCTTTTCCGTTACCACTTGTTATTTTATTAATTCCTTTTTTTACAAGTTCAACACCATCATTAATAAGCTTTCCAGTAAGAAGTAATGAATAGAGAAATGCGCTTCCGGTAATAAATCCAAATTTCTTGATGGATTTTTCAATACGTGCTTTTGTCTCATCTGTATCACGTTCAAGAATTTCTTTTTCAAGAGCGCGATGTTCATCACGAAGTGAATCAATAAGGAATTTTTTACTTTTTGTTTGTTCCCAAATTTCATCAATACCCTTCTTTGTGTTTTCATCGTAGGTTGCTTTCAGTGCAAGAAGTTGGTCTTTGTTTGTAGCTGGATTTTTGCGAGCAACCAGAAATGCTGCTACATACTCTTCTCGTGATTGCTGCAAGTTTCGTGAGATGTTTTCCACAGGAGTAGAATTTTTTTCAAGTGCCTGCGCAGCTGTTGTTCCTGCAACGGGTTTTACTTGCTCTACATTTTTCATCATCGCAGCCTCAAGAATACCCCAATTATTTTTCCTGAAATCGGACTCCTCTTGATTTAGTGAATCACCGTTTTTAATTTTCTGTGCGATCATCTGTGCTTGTGATTCGAGTGTTGGTTGTTGCGGTGTCTGAGGAGCTTGGGGTGGTTGTTCTGGCGTAGTCGTTGGTCCAGGTGTAATTGTGGGTGCGGTTTGTGCTTGAGCATTAGACACCGGTGAAACAACTACGGGTTCAGGTGTTTTTACTTCCTCAACTACAGGAGGTATAGCAACAATTGCAGATTCATCTGATGCAAGCTCAATATTTGCAGGCTCGATGCTTGTTGTGTTTTCTGGTGCAAGTTGTGCGCGAAATATTTCATCCATTTCTGCGTCGCCAGTAAGCGTTGGTACAAGTTCGGGATTTTGAACAACATCAGTTGCTTTAGATGAAATTTCCATAATAGATTTTTTCATCCCCTCAAGCTGATTAAACATTGTTTCAAGTCGATCGTACTCATTTTTATTTGTGGTCTTATTTAAAACTGTTTCGAGGTTATGCAAATGAGAATCAATATTTTTGATTTTTTCAGGAATTGAAGTTGAAAGTTTTCCGATCTCGGAAATTTCTTCTTGCGTCGGAATTCGTTTTTCTAGTGGGTTTTCAAGTGACATATAATTATGCGTAACGTGTTGCAAGTGCTAATAATTGATCGACATCATGATCAAGCTCTCGAAGCTCGACAAGAATTGGATGTGGTGGGAGAGTTTCCTGTGGTGTTATGGATAGAACAGGTTCAGACTTTTTAATCGTAAACGCCTGATAATTTTTTCTCGGTTCCCCATTTTCATTCCATTGTTCAATCATTAAAAATTCAGTAGATGGTGCATTGTGAATAATTTGAAATGTGTGACCATTTTGAATACCAGATTCTATTTTCTGTCGAAATCCATTTTCATCAAGAAGTTTCATAATTGATCCGGACATCGGATCATCGTTTAGTGTTCCCTTGCCGACAGTAATCGATGTTGCCAAATCAGAATTTTGAGGTTCTGGACTATTTGGTTTTGTTGGTTCTGGTGCGGGTGATGCAGTGGGTGCTGTTTGTGGTGTCGGTTCAGGTGCTGATGTTACTGGTTGAATCTCGTCTTTACTTAAAAGTCCTGCAAGCCAAGAAGGTTTTTGTGGGGTGGTTGTTGCCATAGTGCAATTAGTATAACAAGTTTCACAATTCTTTACACCCTGTCAAATTACTTGCTATCCCCTACGAGTCATTGACCAATCGTGTCCGTTTGCTACCATGGGAAGTATCAAGGCATGTGCCTTTACCGCACAGGGGTTCTGTTTCCACGGTTGTTCGAATATATGCAGTAACTTCAAAAGATTTCCAAATTCTCATCTATTTTATAAATATACAAGGTCTGAAATCTTTTGATCTTTTTTCTCGGCTTATCAAATCTCACTCACAAGATTCATCGCGATTGTCGCGTTTGATGAATATAAGCGTCCAATTATCCGCAGTCATTCTTGTTATTTGGGTCGCACTTTCACCTCTTGCAACGGAAGCTTGGTTTTTTAATGTTGCTCAAGCGCAAACTGACCAGGCAGCACCTAGTTCTAATGAAAATGCTCAGACAGTAGACTTGCTTTCACCAAGTGTTTCTATGGCAAGTAATGGTACCGCTGTCGATCCGGATGTTGCTGTGAATATTGACTCAAATAGTGCACTTGATCCACAGGTTGGGACAGATGGAACACTTGCCGATGTTACGGGTGCGTCAGATGCTGGTTCTCTTCAGATTTATACCGTCGCAACAGGTGATACGGTTGCAAGTATCGCCAAGACGTTTCATGTTTCAGAAAACACAATTCGTTTTGATAACGAACTAAACGAGTCTGATGGTGTGAATGTTGGTGACACATTGATCATTGTTCCGATCTCGGGCGTTTCCTATGTTGTGAAAAAAGGTGATACTGTTGCATCCGTTGAGAAAAAATTCAAACTTGTTTCAAGTAATGACACGGACACTTTCTTGGCATTTAACAATCTTGATGACTCGTCAGCGCTTTCCATTGGTCAGGTTTTGATTGCTCCAGGTGCGCAAACTTCATCTACAAATACTTCATCAAAATCAAAATCGAGCTCAAGTCCGGGTGCTGCCTCGAAGTATGTATTTCATGGAAGTGATGCGGGTATTGGTAGTACGGCACTCATGATTCACGTTCCTATCGTTTCTACGATTGTACGAGACTATTTCATAAAACCGATTCCTTGCCCTATGACACAAGGTAAGCATGATTTGTATGCAGTAGATCTTTCGTGCGGTGTGATTGGTACACCAATCAAAGCAGCTGCAAACGGAATTATTATGTTTGCAAAATATGGATGGAATGGTGGGTATGGAAACTTGATTATCATGAAACATCCAAACGGAATGCTTACGTTTTATGCGCACATCAAACCGAATGGGATTGACGTAAAGCAAGGACAAAGTGTTTCGCAAGGAACGGTGATTGCGCATGTTGGAACAACAGGTGAGTCTACAGGGCCACATCTTCATTTCGAGGTTCGTGGTGGTGGAAATCCCGGGTTTGATTACAGCGGAAGTGCTTGGAAGAAATAAAAAATCCCACAAGGGATTTTTTATTTCTTGTGGTAGTATAAAAATATGAAAGAATCCCTTAATTCGTTTGGCAAGAAAATAATCCTTGGTGCAGGGTTAGTTTTAGGGGTCACATCAATTGGAAATGCACAACAAGAGGATAGCGCAACGCTTACTAAAAGTAATGAAGAATTAAGGATTAAAATTGCAAAAGAACAAGCATCAGCTTCCCAAGCAACCCCTGAAGAAATTAAAAAAGCTCGAGAATTCTATGAATTAGAGCGCGATTGGATGATCAAGACAGTAAGTTCCCCAGAATATCGTAAGCGTTTGATTGAGAATGAAAAAATGACAGAAAAGGATGCTGATAATCGTATTTCTCATATTTTAAATACACCATTAGTTATTCAGCCCGGAAAAATCCCTTACTTGTATCATGATTCAGTAAATAATTCTACACCAGACGGGGTTACAATAGAAGAATTTGATGGGAGTAGGTTCATTTTATTACCATCAACTGGTTATAGAGCGCCGGCAGGATTTGGGCTTACCGTTCACGAAGAAACACATGCTTCAACGGATGGTGATAAAGACATGTCAGACACCGCAAAGAATTACTACGCTGATGTATTCGGTTATGCGAATGATGTAGTTAATTTTGATACACTTGCAAAAATGCCAGGGATTCTTTTATCTCAAAACAGGATTGACATAACTCCTGATGCGCCAGAAGAAACTAAAAAGGCTTACGAATTGTTTTCATACTGGAATTGGTACGAGAATGACCCAACAGAGCTTGATGCGCATAAGAAGACGTTGGAGTACGAAATGGATATTCTTGGAATCAAAAATTATGAAGATGAGTTTACACAAAAAACTCTTGATCAGCTTTACTTTGTATATAATCAATTAAGTGCTGATTCTCGTGATTTTTTAAGTCGCATTCAACAAGATAAATTCCCTGTATTTATTAAACTCATGAATACAATTGCTCAAAATGAGAATTTGAGTAAAGATAAAAAACAAAATACTAAACAAGACGTTCCATACCCTATTGAATTTAAAGGTTAAACTAAAAACCACCCATGGGTGGTTT
>CAIQMU010000028.1 GCA_903873095.1 uncultured bacterium | reverse complement strand
TTGTATAATAAAAATATGAATGCAAAATGGCTCGAACAATTTATAAAATATAGAGAATCTGAATTTGGTAACCATGCAATTTATAAAATTATTAACGATAAAATCTTTTTTCAAGATCATAATCTTACTATTCTGAAATCAACTACACACATTACAAAATATAGTGAATATGCTGAGTTAAACGACGTACAAAAAATACTTTTATATGAAGCGCGTTCGGCTCGAACCTACTGGATTACCATTAGAAAAGAATTACAATCAAAAATATTTTTTCCAAAAAGAAAACCCCACCGATCTGACCCGGGGAACAGAGTATTTGATATCGGATATCATACCCTGACAAATTATATTCAAAAACGATGTGTGATATTAGATATCCCAACAGATCTTGGATTATTTCATCGTGCACAATCACAACATTCACATCCACTGGCATACGATTTAATAGAGTGGTTACGACCTTTTCTTGTAGACAGTGTAATCATTACTTGGATTCATAAGAAAAAGAGACCTCTCGTTCAAATATCACAAAAAGATATTGCATACATTGTTCATTTGATTAATAGAAAACTTACAAAAAAATATTTTCATCAAGAGAGAGGAGCCTGCATATCATTATCCTATTGGATTGATTTATATTTGTTAGAATTTAGAAATGCAGTAAGTGAACAACGAGAATTTAATCCTATCTATCCACCACTTCGACATGAAACAAGATGTTCAAGTAAAAAAACCAGCTCCGAAGAAACTGGTTTAAAAAGTTGAGTAGCATCTCCTTTAGAAGGAGGTTACTAGTAACAAAAAGAGTGATTTTTCTTGGCTTAAAACCAAGCTTCGTTGACATTACTGTCACGGCCCTGGGATCGGGCATATAGTCATATATCACAAGGATATATAACCACTGCTACTCATATGTTGATGAGAAAAATATCTAACTTGTTATAAAAACAAGAGATACGTTTCTCAGATGTTTCAAAGAAGTAACTTGTGATTATGATAGCATGGGTGGAGGTGGGTGTCAATTACAAACTATTCACCTCACTCCAAGGCACTTTCCCTTCCATCGATTTGAGTATCGCGTCTTCCTTGATAGTAAGCATGCCTTGGTTTTTTCGGACGTATTCGTAAATCGCGTTTTCAGTCGGATTCGTTAAAATAATATTTTCAACTTCCTTGTCGACCGTGAACATTTCTGCAACAGGAATTCGTCCATGCATTCCCGATTCACTACTTGCTGATTTTTGCGCTTCATAAACAGTGTCGGTGATCGGAAGTTTTTTCAAGTAATCAGCAGGCAAATCTGCAAATTCTTTTTGCAACTGTTCTGCAATCGCACCTTCGACAGGAATCGCAAGTCCCGTATTTGGAATAATTTTTTGAACAAGTCGTTGCGCCATCGACATCAACAGCGTCGGGGCAATCAAATAGGGATCAACACCCATATCAATCAAACGGGGAATCGCACCGATCGCACTGTTGGTGTGAAGTGTTGCAAATACCAAGTGACCCGTAAGCGCTGCCTGAATGGCAAGTCGCGCCGTGTCTTTGTCGCGGATTTCACCAACCATGATAACGTCCGGGTCTTGGCGCAAAATACTGCGCAATCCATCAGCAAAGTCATAGCCGATTTCTGGTTTTACTTGGGACTGATTGATTCCGGGAATGTTGTATTCAATCGGATCTTCGAGTGATACAATATTTAATTTTTCTCGATCAAGCTCCTTGAGCATTGCATACAAGGTTGTTGACTTTCCTTCTCCTGTTGGACCTGTCATCAAAATCATTCCGTGTGGACGCGTCAATGTTTCGCGTACCAGTGCCAGGTGTTCAGGCGAAAGCCCCACATCTTCGAGTGTTTTAACACCTCGCTCTGGATCAAGGATACGGATTACGACTTTTTCACCGTAAAACGTTGGCAGTGTCGAAACACGGAAATCGACTTTGCGTTCGTGCCCTGTTCCCTTGTCGACTACGGCAACAAAACGCCCGTCTTGCGGTTTTCGTTTCTCATCGAGTTTCATATTGGCAAGTGTTTTTACCTTGGCAACAAGTGCGCTTGCAAATGATTTATTTGGACGAAGTGATGTATGCAAAATTCCGTCTACTCGGTAACGAACACGGACTTCTGAACCGACGTTTTCAATATGAATATCAGATGCTCCTCCGTCGATCGCATTTTTCACGATCACACCAATCATTTTTGTCGCTGGTGCGTCTTCGGTGATGTCGCCGGCAACATTGGTTGTTGATGTATTATCAGCCTCATCAAGAGGAACGTCCAAAATTTCATCCGCAAATGCATTTGAATTTCCACCCTCATCATTATCAAGTTTTGTGACACCTTGGTATCCTTCGGCAATTTTATTAAAATCGTCGTACGAAATAACAAACCGATCAATCGGCATTTTTATTTTTGACGAGATAAACTGCAAAGCTCCTTCGGCTGCAACGTCTCCTGGATCAAGCATTCCAACTTCGAGTACACCATGATTCATTCCGATGGGTGCAATCTTATAATTCACTGATGCATCAGGAGAGATAAATTTCAAAACATCAAATGAAAAGTTTTGGAAATTAAGTGTGCGTTCTGGGACACCAAATACTGATGATTTTGCAGAACGAACTGCATCAGCCGAAACACCCGCATTTGCGAGAGCTTTATCAATATCACCGTCGAGTGTCTTTGCCTTCTCGACAATGTCTTCCATTTGGTAGCGATTGATCACACCACTTGTTACAAGTTGTTCAAGAAATCCCATATGAGAAAATTATACCACCACACCAATTTAAAAACCAATTTTTTCAAATTGGTGTGGTGGTATAGCATGTAAATTTTTATAAAAGGCAATAAAAAAAACTGTGATGTTCACAGTTTTTAAAAAATATTTTTATAACCCTGTACCTGTTCCCATACTTGCCTTACCTGTCGAAGGGGTTGATTTAGCAGATGAAGCAGGAGGTGTCGTTATGGTACCTGTAGATAATGCGGTCGGTGTTGATGATGCTGCTGTATCTGTTCCAACCGGAGCGAATGGATTTCGACGTCCAGGGTTTGTTGCTGGAGGAAGCGCCGTACTAAGATCTGTCAACATTGCAAATGCAGGATTTTGAAACACTGCATCTGATAGTTGAATTGATGACAAGTTTCGCAAGATCGCAACAACTTGATCACCGGCCGAACCTGTACTTGTCGCATCTGTTGGAATTGATGCTGATGAACCTGTAGATGTTGAAACAAGTGAGGCAGTGCTTGAATTACTTGATGAAGAAGATCCCTGAATCACAAATATGTACACCAAAACTCCGATCACTACGACCACACCGATAATCCATATGAGTTTTGATGATGTTGGTTTCATAATCGTGAAATGTTACTTGAGCCAATACGTTTCCACTGCAACAGTATACTGGTAATTCGTTGATTTTGGATCAGAAGCCGTAAAGGTTGCTTTCTGAATATCAATGATACGCAAACTCTTTTCGATCGTCTTGATAAAATTTGTAAATCCATTATAAGGACCAGAGACTGAAAATGTAATCGTGAGATTCCCTATGTCAGGACTTTTACCTCCGGATACAACTATCTGTGACGAAGTATCTGTCGGAGCATCTATTTTAACATTTTGTAAAACCATTCCATATTGTGAGGCTGCAGCATTTAATTCCAAGATGAGTTGTACATTCTCTGGATTTGCAGGAAGCATCGTCGAGAGTTTTGAAATATTATTCGGATCAAATGCATTATATTTTGTAACAAGTGTGTTTCGTTGTTGTTGAAGAGTTTTTGCATTATCCAAAACAGTATTAAAATCAGCAACTTGTGTGCGCAAGGCGCCAACATCTTGATATGTAGGCACAATAAAAACCACGAATCCCGCGATGACTGCTACGATCATTAAAATGGATAATGTAATTCTCATAGAATTTGGATTACTGCGTAGGCGCAGCAGAAAGAGGTGCTTGTGTGAAATTAACAAAATTTGGCTTAACTCCGAATGTGAGATCAAATGAAATTTGACCCTGTTGATTTAAAAAGAAATTTGAAAAGAGAATATTCTGTAGAAATGTATTTGAACCAAGAACATCAGATTGTTGAGCAATCGATTGGTAACTGTCAGCGACTCCGGACATGGTTACGGTTGTTCCTTTAATTTGATCAAATTCGACATCAAATTTATTAAACTGAACTTGTTTCAATGTCGAAGCTTCGAGCATATCAAAAATCGGAGAAATGACCGTGTGATTATTGAGAAGTGTATTTGCGTTCGTAAGTTGCTTATCAAGTGACTGAAGTTTTGAAATCAAGTCAGGCTCAAATGTTTTCTCGACATTTGCAATAGAAGCCGAAAGCGAAGTAACCTGTGATGTTTCATATGCTTTCCAGAAATAAACACCTACCGCAATCGCGATTGTCACGAAGAAAAGAATCACTGAAATCGTTGAGAGAAGTCCCACTGGTTTTGAAACCGGAACAGAACCAATCGGACCACTCGTTTCTGCGAGAGGTTTTTTCGGAATGAAAGTTGTCGTGAGTTGGTTGTCCATACTATATGCGTAATTATACTATGATTATGAAATAACAAGCAAGGATATTTGCGAGTTGTGCACAGGTTATAAAAAATTGAAATAAAAAATTCCGCATCTTGTAAGTTTTAATTACAAAATGCGGAACAAGGGAAAAAGTTAAAAGATCAAAGCGTAACTGCTCTACGGACACCGCACTTCGCATGCGAGCGGTCCAAATAGTACCAGTACACGCACACCCTGCCGTCGGTGTTCAAGTCCACGTACGGCACGTTACCGCCCGAGCTGCGAGAACCACTACAGAATGTGACACCTTTTACATCGAGATGTTTGCCTGTTTCAGCAAAATATTTTGACTCGAAGATCATGCGTTCCAGTAAAGTCATGCCTATCTCCATGTTTGGATCAACTTGTTTTGTGGATTTACCCAGAAATTCTTTGTCGGGTTCGTCACCAGCGAGAGCCCAGATTGCGTAGCTTTCGCTTGCAGTCCTTTTGTTGGTTGGCACTGCCTTGTCGAGATCATCACTGTATCTCCATTTTGGAAATTTCCATGAGTCGAACACTTTGTTTGGTGTTAGTCCCTTGGCGATGAAGATCAAGCGATAGTCGCCTTCGGGTTTTTCGGGAATTTGTACCCCACTTAGGTCAACCTCCATGCCGAGTTCGGACTGGTAGAATTTCTGCCATTCCTCGCGGATTTCGGTGTAGGTGTCAGTGACAACCTCGAAGAACTTCAGTAGATCCTTGCGGAGCTTGCCTTTGCTTCGGATTTTTTCCTGAATCTGATCAGTGTTAAAAATTTCACCCAGTACTCCTGCGATGAACATTGCCAGTTGGATCATTTGTTTCCAGCTTGCATCTTTTTTGTCTTTGGATTCTGTTTCATTCATGCGTTGTCCTCCTTTTTATTTTAGTTTTGAATGATCAAAATAGATCGTTATTATGATAGCATATTTGAGTGGAAAAGTCAAATATCTAACATTATACGAAATCTTTGAGTGCGAGTCCCATTGCAACGGTAAATTCAGGACCTGCTTTTTTCAAAACTTGCTCCATAAATTGTGGAGCTTCGGCTTTATCAAATGGATCACCATAGATAGTTTCAACTCCGAATGTTTCAGTAACTTTTTCAAGAAATCCGGGCATCATTGCACCACCACCACAGAGAATTATTTTTGTAACCGCTTTGTGTGATTGTCGTTCGTACCCAAGAAGAATGGTTTGGATTTCAGAAATAATATATGCCGTGTCTGTTGTAATAGCTTCTGCGGTTTTTGCATCATTCGCGCCCCCAACAAGCCCAACTGTTTTCTTGATCTCTTCTGCTTTGTCAAAATCAATTCCCATTGTTCGCGCGAGTGATTCACTGGTGAATGCCGATCCGCGATTGATCACGTGATAGGCACGAACAACACCGTATTCTACGATTGAAACCTTTGTTGTTCCTGCACCATAATCAATAACCATGGTTGGTGTAATTTCACGATGGAACACAGAACGAATCGCACTGAAAATTTCAATTTCATTTCCACGAGAAACGATTCCTGATTTATCAGAAATTTCTCGATACTGCGCAAGTGTTTCATTTCGAACAGCTACGACGACAACTTCATTTTTCTTGCGCATTAATTTTGGATCGGTTGATGATCCCTCGTCTTGATAGGTTTCTTGTTTTGGAACAACGTACCAATCAAGAGATACTTCGGTCAGTGGTACTGGAATATATTTTCGTGCTTCGTTGGGAATAAGGGTCGCAAGTTCTGATTCTTTTACTTCGGGAAGTTCAAGGAGAAAAATGAGGGTTGCCTGTGATTGAATCGAGAGAACGGCATTTTTTGTGGTGACATTTGCTTCGCGCAATAAATCAGCAACGGCCTTGCCAATGACGTCTGGTGCAAGAGTTACAACTTTGCCAGATTTATCACTTGCATACGTTCCAAGTCCAATCTCGCCATATGTTTCAAGTTTTATTTTTCCACCATCGCGTTTCACCTGCACGATTTTAATCGCACTGGTTCCGATGTCGATACCGACGACACTATTAACGGGGACTGAAAATTTGAGTAAACTCTGACCCTTTGCGAGCATATCTTGGAGGAATGACATATACCATATAATACCAAGTACCCATAAAAATGTCCAAGAAAAGCCGCGACTACGTCGCGGCTTGAGGTTTGTATTCTTCGATCTTTACATCATTCTCTGTCAATATGATCCTATACAAAGGATCTCTGCTTGATGATGATTTGCAAACCAGATACCCCTGCTCAATTTTTGAAAAAAACATTTGGATAAAATTTGTAAGAGCTTCTATTTTAGTATTCGCCCGCCCATCACAAGAACCGTACATAGCAGATCCATTTTTATGAACACAACCATTCAGACTAACCATAAAATTGTCTTTGTCTGGGAACATGAGGTTATATTGCGAAACGCCTAATAATTCTACCTCGCAACCAACCTCTTTAAGCCCATCAAAGAGTTTTCCAATCTTGGACTTGTTATTTAAATCATACACTTCAATCAAGGGAATATTTGATGAGAGTACTATCTTGGGACGATTATCTTTATAATTCATATTTTTTTTGTTTTTGAAACAATACCACATTCATTAAAATATGGCAATTTATTTTTCCTTTATCTCTGTTTGCTATGATATTCGCCATGAAATTATTAAACGTCTTTTTAAATTTTCTGTTCCCTACCAAATGTATTGTGTGTAATGCAGAAGGTCCTGATCTTTGCGCGAAATGCTTGGCGAGTTTTGAGGGACCAAAACCGAGTAATTATGATTGGATTGTTAGCTTGTGGAATTATCGCGATCCAAATGTTGAACGTGTGATGCGTCATATTAAAAATGTTCCGAATAAACGGATTGCAAAAATACTCGCAGATAACATGACAGCCCTGCTTCGCCAAGGATTCGCAGGGCACGGTAAACTTGTCATCATTCCAATACCTATCGGGCGCGCCAGAATGCGCGAGCGTGGTTATAATCAATCATTGTTACTGGCGCGCCCACTCGCCACCATCACCCACCAAAAACCCCTCACTAATATTTTAATAAAATCAAAACAAACAAAAAAACAAGGTACCGCAAAAAATAAACAAGAACGCATTCATAATATTTCAGGATCATTCAAGGTTCAACATACTCATCTTATAAGAAACAAAACAGTATTACTTGTCGATGATATTACGACAACTGGCACAACATTATATGAAGCGCGAAAAATATTATTAGAATCTGGGGCATATGATGTTGTTGCAATTACCATTGCGAATTAGTAAGGCGAAAATTCGTTGAGCCGGGAGATGCACACTTTTTCGAGCCGGGCCTCGGGCGAGAACAAAGTTGCGCTCACGGCGAGAAAGAATTTTCGCCGATTAATTGTTAAAAACTTCATTTTGAACTAGAATAGATCTCACATGAAAAAACACTCTCTTATTACATGGATCGTTGCGGCAATTCTCGCTGTGATCATTATCATCCTTGTTATTGTTCATCCTTTTAAAAAATCAGTAAAAACACCTTATGATATGAACGCGGCACCTGATCCAACTGTTGTTATCCCATCACCTTATGATATGACCACCAAACCACCCTTGGCCGGACACCAGGTTTCAGCAAGTGACGCTCCGTTTATTGCAACACTAGAACCGGAAACCATTCCTGATCTTGCAAACGTAAACGTGATTCAACTTGCCGTACCATTATTTACTCAACAATATATTCGCAGCTGCGAGGAAGCATCACTTCGCATGGTACTTGCCTATTATGGAATTGTGACTGATGATATGTCGATCGTACAAAAAGTCGGTTACAATCCGCATCCATGGGATCACAAAAATAATATCTGGGATGATCCAAATGAAATGTTTGTTGGATCAATTGATAATCCAAATCAAAACGGATACGGAACGTTTGCACCGGCGATTGCATCTGCTGCACAAAAATTTGGACGACAGGCCGAAAGTGATACAAATGTCTCTGCGCCATTTATCGCAAGTCAAATTGCAAATGGATATCCCGTAATCATATGGGGATTCTTTGCAACACCTCCGTTTATTAAATACCAATGGAAAACACCAACTGGAACTATTGTAAATGCTTATCGAGGCGAACATGTTCGTGTCGTCACAGGACTTGTTGGTGATCCAAATAATCCAACAGGATTTTTCGTGAATGATCCGTTGACTGGGGTTAAAAATGAATATTGGAGCGCAGCAGTGCTTATAAAGCACATGAACATGTGGGGCGCGCTGACAAATCAAGTAGTTGTTGTGAAATAAGGTGGTTATTTTCACCTTGCCAAGGAGTACGCTATAATACACATATATGTGCGGAATTGTAGGAATTGTGGGCACGATCAGCCACAAAGATCAGCTACTTAAAAAAATGAACGACAAAATCATCCATCGCGGACCAGACGACGAGGGATTTTTTTGCGACGACACGGTCGGACTCGCCATGCGACGTCTTTCGATTATTGACTTGGAGCACGGCAAACAACCAATTACAACACCTGACGGAAATCTCACAATTGTATTTAATGGTGAAATTTATAACTATAAATTATTACGTGCGGAACTTGAAAAAATTGGCGTGACATTTCAGACACATTCAGATACCGAAGTCATCCTTTTGATGTATCAAAAATACGGAGCCGGAATGGTTTCTCGTCTTCGTGGAATGTTTGCATTTGCTATCCATAACAAAGAAAAAAATACTGTGTTTATTGCGCGTGATTATTTCGGAATTAAGCCACTGTATTATTTAAATAAAGGTAACAAAATTCTTGCGTTTGGATCTGAAATTAAAAGTATCCTTGAACATCCGGCATATGCACGCGAAATCAATGACGAGGCAACATTTAATTATTTATCGTTTCAATATAATCCATTAAATGAAACATTTTTTAAGAATATTTTTAAACTAACTCCGGGTCATTACTTGGAAATAAACGCGGCGACTGGTGAATTTAAAGACACGGAATATTGGTCATTCAAGATCGAATCACATTCAGAGTCAAAAGATTTACTTGAGAAAAAAATAGAATCAACAATGAAAGATTCAGTATCAGTACACATGATTGCAGATGTTCCTGTTGGATCATTTTTAAGTGGCGGAATCGATAGTGGTGTCATTGCAACCTACGCAGCACAAGAAACCGCAAAAACGAATCGTACCCTTTCAACGTTTACGATCGGTTCAGACCAGGCCGACGAATGGGCACGCGCACGTGAAGTTGCTGATGTGATCAAATCTGATCATACAGAAATAACATTGGACTGGCAGGATTATTTTAAATCTCTTCCAAAAATCGCATGGCACTTTGACGAACCTGTTGCTGACCCTTCAGCTGTGGCACTTTATTTCCTTGCACGCGAAGCACGCAAAAAGGTCAAAGTTGTATTGTCTGGCGAGGGAGCTGATGAATTATTTGGCGGATACAATATTTATTTGGAACCGTATGCACGTCGTAGATTGCAACGTATTCCGAAATTCTTACGATCTCTTAGTTCAAGTATCGCACAGAAAATTCCCGCAGCGTTCCCAGGAAAAATGTACTTGAAACGCTCTGTCGAACGATTAGAAGATTGGTACATCGGTAACGCAACAATTTTCACACAAAACGAGGCGCGCGCATTATGGCAAGGAACATCATTTGATCAAGTAAGCCCAGTTCATGATTTTGCGAAACCTGAACATTCTGATTCGGTGAATATGCAGTTGGTTGATATTAATACATGGCTTGTCGGAGATATTCTTGCCAAGGCAGACAAAATGACCATGGCACATTCACTTGAAGCACGTGTTCCATTTCTTGATATTGAACTTGCGAATATCGCATCAGGTTTGGCTGATACTATGAAGTGGCACAACGGAACGACGAAATATATCCTGCGCGAAGCAGTGAAACATATT
>CAIQMU010000027.1 GCA_903873095.1 uncultured bacterium | reverse complement strand
AATTTATCCGTGTTCGCTACAATACACGGATGAAAAGTTTAGAAATTTCGTTGATTTCGTTTTTGTTCGGCGTCGCTGGATATTTTATCGGTATCTGGTTTTTATTTGTTTCAGTAATGTTATTAATTGGTTTAAGTTTTTATTTCAAGAAAAAAGTGTTTATCGTACTTGGCATTATAGTTCTTGGGTTTGGTTTTTTCTTGGCAAGAAATTACGTTTTGATTCATCAATCAAGAATTCCACAATCAAGCTTCAATTCAAAACAAGAATTCACCGGTATTGTTTCAGGTGATCCTGATCTTGGATTAACAAGTACAACGATTGTTCTGGAATTAGATTCTGGTGATCATATTCAAGTTTCATTTCCTGCACATACAAACGTTTCATATGGAGACAGCGTTTCTGTTGTAGGAACACTTCATACACCGCAATCATTTATGACTGACACAGGTCGAGAGTTTGATTACCCGACATATTTATTAGTGCACGGAATTGCTGCAACGATGTCGACGAAAAATATTCAAGTGTTAGACCATCATGAGAAGTCACGATTTGTCGAAGATCTTTTTCTTGTTAAGAAATATTTTACAAATGAAGTTCAGAAATTATTTCCAAGTCCCGAGAACGGATTATTTGCCGGAATTGTCATCGGTGAACAGTCGCTTTTGCCAAAAACAAATTTAACTGAATTTCAAATTGCGGGGTTGACGCACATGATTGTGCTTTCCGGTTACAACATTACCGTCGTCGCGCTCGGGGCGATGTGGATTTTGGTAATGGTTGGTTTTGGCTACCGAGCACGCCGCATTGGTGCCATCGTTGCGATTCCTATTTTCATCATCATGACCGGCATGGGGGCAAGTTCAGTACGTGCGGGAATCATGGCAATCATTGTATTTCTCTTGCAACTAGACACACGACCAGCACATTCGTTTCGAATTATTTTACTGACCCTTTCGATCATGGTTGCGATCAATCCATATGCGTTATTGTATGATCCGTCGCTTCATTTATCGTTTCTTGCATTCATAGGATTAGTGTATGTGACACCGATCACAGAATTTTTATTTCAAAAATATAACGTTGCCGAGTGGGGAGGTATGCGTGATCTGTTGATTGAAACATTATCAGTACAACTATTTGTACTGCCCTACATTATCTGGATGAGTGGTCGCGTTTCGCTTCTTATTTTAATTTCAAATTTAATTACGGTACCACTGACACCTCTTGTTATGGGAGCAGGTTTTACTGTCACGTTACTTGGTATGATTGTAAATCCTATCGGTGTGATTCTTGCAAAACCTATTTCATGGATTATGACCTACATGTTGTCTGTTGCACACATTGTTGCAAGTATTCGGGCGACAACATTTACATTACCTCCGTTTGGTGGATGGGTGATGGTTGGAATATATACGATTATGACAAGTTTGATTGCTGTTTTCTTGAAGAAGATCAATAACAACAAAATATGAAAAATTCTTCTAAAAAATATAATCTTTATAAAACAGTCGAAGAATTTTTAATCATGAAACATGGAGAAATTATTAAAAATCCAAAACAGAGAGTTTTTATTTCAAAAAAGGTCTTCTTTACAAGAAAGTCACTGAAGCATTTCATTGAAAGTAGAGTTCGTGCAGGGAATTCCAGAAAAGAAATAACGATTCTTCTTGAAAAACTTGATCATGTTATAAGAAGTCCTCATATTAAAATAAAAAATCCAAATAAAAGAAAATACCCAGATTCTGATTTACTGGGTAGTTATTTTCCAGAAATTAAAAAATCGGTAATTGTTATTCTCGAGAAGGAAGCAGTGGGTTTGAGTATTATAACGCTTCATTTTAAGAAAAAATCAGATTTTGAAAAATTAAAGAAATAATAAAACACTGATTTCGTTGGTGGAGGGTCGGCGTACCCCTCATAGAAGTTCCAATTACAGAACCCCGCAGCAAGCCTTTCTGACTTTCACCAGCGAAAACAATGTTTTATACGAGAAGTATAATCTTTTAAAAGACGTAGTCAAGGGTTTATCTTGTAACAAATGCTATACTTACTACGTCATCATTGGTGTCATTATTAGATTATTATTTTCTTTATGTTTATTAAACAACTTATTCAAAAATTACAAACTCGTGAAGGTCTTATTGGGCTTGGATCAATTACTCTTGTGTTTGCCATGTTCGCACTCCTTGGGCTTGGTGTATTCGCATTTGCAAAATCAACACATGATGACGGAACGAATGCTGGATCGATTACTGTAACGGGAACAGGTGAAATATTTGCTGCACCAGACGTTGCTAATTTCAGTGGAACGATTTCAGTTGATGGAAAAACAATGGCAAGTGCCGAGGCGTCTGCAACAGCACAAGAAAACGATGTGATTGCAAAACTTACTGCGGTTGGGATTTCAAAAGATGATATTAAAACAACTTCATACAACGCATATCCTAAATATGAAAATCGCGCAGTTGCAACACCTGCGATTGCTTGTATTTCAGGAAACTGCCCATCATATCCTGTAACTAATTCAGTTATTGTTGGATATACGGTTTCTGAAACACTTTCAATCAAGGTTCGTGATTTGGACAAGGCTGGGGATATTGCAAAACTTCTAACGGATGCAAATATTTCATCGGTTGATGGTCCAAACTTTGCAATTGATAATCCAGAAGATGTTCAAAATCAAGCTCGCGACAAGGCGATTGCTGATGCAAAGAACCAGGCTAACATTTTGGCGAAACAACTAGGGGTTCATTTGAAACAAATTGTTGATTTCCAAGTATCAAACGCTGGAACGATTGCACCAATGATGTATGCAGCAAAAGCTGATTCTGTTGGTGCATCTGCTCCATCACCATCGCTTCCAGCAGGACAGACTGATGTGACGAGTAATGTTTCGATTACGTATACGATTCGGTAGACTTCTTCCGAATAAAAGCGCGGGCCTACGGCCCGCGCTTTGCCTTGCCAAAACTATTTTTGAGTGATATACAGATGGGAAATAATATTTGTAAAAAACATAAAATAAAATGGAAGGTAAACAAAATGAATTCCTGCAACTCATTTCAAAAAATGAAGAAATTATCATCGATGCATGTGACGGAACGCACCTTTTTGCAGATGCCAAAGAAACTTTTAAATTAGGTATCCATGGTGACTTCAAAAACTGGGATATTAACAAGCCAGGCAAATCAACTCAGAAGATTACGGCGCAGGTTCACGAAATGATGAAAGGTGCCACATTTGCACAAATGTTTGATTCCCTCGGAACTGATTTGGACAAGCTCTGTTTAACGCAGCATCAGATAAAAACATTTTGCGAGGTTCACAAAAACTGGTTGCGCACGGGCGGATATGGCAACTTCTTCCTGTTTAAGGTTGATAGTCAATTCTTCGTTGCACGCGTATATGTGGAATCCGGCGACTTGGGTGTGGATGTGTACCTGCTCGAGTTCGGCTATGCCTGGGATGCCAAGAACGCACATCGTGTGATAGTCCCAAAACCGTCTTCTTGAAAAACTTAAACACTTTTGTAATCGCAGAGGTGTTTTTCATTGACAAAATAGTTTTATATGATATGGTTACGGGGAAATAACATTTGTAAACAAATAAATATAAACAAGATGACAACCACAAAAGACGAGTTTTTAAAACTCCTTTCAGGTGATGAAGAAATTATCATTAATGCTTGTGACGGAAGAGAAACCATAGCAAGTGCAACTGATGTCTTTCCGTCAGGAACCAGTTTTGATTTTAGGGACTTATTATCAAAAACTAACTCATGTGCATCGACTAATATTGCTCCAGTACAAGTCTACGAAATGACTCAAGAGGCTACTCTTTTGCAATTATTTAATTCACTCAGTACCAGTACTGATTTAAACGATCTATGTCTGACGCAGCACCAAATAAAACTATTTTGTAAAGATTGTAGCAATTGGTTGCTCAAAGGAGGGTGTGGCACATTCTTTCTATTTAAGATTGATGGGGTGATTCTCGTTGCACTGGTGTTCATGTTTTCGGATGGTTTATTCATAGCTGTCTATGACATTGAGTGCAAGTTTGTTTGGGATATTAAAAATAGCCATCGTCGTGTAGTGGTACCAAAACTACCCTCTTGAAACACATTTAAAGCCCCGATTTACGGATAGGGGCTTTTTCTTGTAATTTCTTGACTTTATTTCCCAATTCATGTAGGATATTCGGGTTATTATTAAGTAATCTGAGACACAGGTTATTGCCCATGCAATGCAACATTATCGTTGTATGGAGTAACCTTGTCTTCCAACAAATGTATGGCAGCAGCTGAATTTGACCGATCAAAGCCACACGTAAACGTAGGAACCATTGGACA
Source organism: uncultured bacterium (assembly GCA_903873095.1). Taxonomy (GTDB): domain Bacteria; phylum Patescibacteriota; class Minisyncoccia; order Phycocordibacterales; family UBA1006; genus CAIXMG01. The sequence goes on along the minus strand of CAIQMU010000027.1, from coordinate 478 downwards.
CGTTGACCATGGTAAAACTACGCTTACCGCGGCTATTTTGAGTGTCCTTGCCCGAGAAGGTAATGGATACGGAGCAGTTACAAAAGGTATCAACGATATCGACAAAGCTCCAGAAGAAAAAGCACGAGGAATCACGATTTCATTGTCACACAGTGAATATTGGACACCGACACGTCACTACGCACACATCGATGCCCCAGGACACGCTGACTACATCAAGAACATGATTACAGGTGCCGCTCAGATGGACGGTGCAATCCTCGTGGTTGCAGCGACAGACGGTGCGATGCCTCAGACTCGTGAACACATCTTGCTCGCGCGACAGGTAAACGTTCCTAAAATGATCGTTTTCTTGAACAAGTGCGACATGGTTGACGATCCTGAAATGCTTGACCTTGTAGAAATGGAAATGCGAGAAATCTTGACCAAGAATGGTTACGACGGAGACGCAACACCAATTATCCGAGGTTCAGGTCTT
>CAIQMU010000026.1 GCA_903873095.1 uncultured bacterium | reverse complement strand
TAGCATCACGAACGCAAAAGAAAACCCTTCAGGATATTGTGCCTGCGGGGTCTTTTGTTTTTCAAGAAACTTTCTCTTGTAAATCATTCATATATTGTAGATACTCTCGAAGTACTTTATATTTCAAGAGAGCCGAAAAACGATTTTTGTTTGGAATAAGTAATTTATATAATTTATTGTGTTCAGCTAAATAAACTGCGAGGCAATAAAAATCACCGTCCCCTGAAACAATAATCGCCCGATCAAAATTTTCCTTTTCAGCCATTGCGCGAAGTACTAATTCAGCATCAACATTCCCTTTTACTTTTCGATCAGGTAATTCTACCGTTGGCTTAAAAACACAAATAAAGCCAGCTTTTTGAAATTCTATGTAACGACTTTCATTTCCTGGTACATATCCAATAAAAAGATACGCATGCGTGACATGCATTTTTTCTTTAAGGTAGACACGGAATTTATTCCAGTTAATTTTCCAACCTTGATATCTCACTGACAGATTTACATTCTGACTATCAATAAATGCATAATTATTTTGAATAGATTTTTGCATCCTTGCATTATAATCATTCACCTATCAAGAAAATATAAAGAAATTATCATGTAATTATAAAAATCCCCTCTCGGGAATTTTATCTCATCCAATTATCAAGTATCACAGCACCTGCAATCGCAACATTGAGTGATTCTGCTCCACCGCGTCGTGGGATCGTGACTCGTTCTGAAATAAATCGTGAAAGTTCTTGATCAATTCCATGTGATTCATTTCCAAGAAGCAAGATTCCTTGTTTTGGAAATGCGTAGGTATGCGTATTTTTTCCGTGCATGTCCGCCGCAATAACAGCAACATTTTTATTCTTCAAGAAAAATTCATCCAAATGCGCATAATACACATCAACGCGTGCAAATGATCCTTTACTTGCACTAATAACTTTTGGGTTATACACATCAACCGTTTCATTCGATGCGACAATTTTCTTGATTCCATACCAATCAGCAATACGCATAATCGTTCCAAGATTTCCAGGATCGTTAACACCGGCAAGTGCAATGACAACTTCATTTGCGATCACCATCTGCGACAAGTTTTTCTGATGAAATACTCCGATCGCTGATTTATTATGCGCGAGTGTCCCAAGTGAATTAAGTTCCGCCTCATCCACGATTTCAATTTTCTTGCCAAGACCACGCGCAATTTCTGGATACGTATCCAGAAATTCATGAGTCGCAAAAATGGTATGAACTTCATAATTTGAAGCAAGTGCCTCTAAAATACTTGTTTCACCTTCTACCAAGAAGAGTTTTCGGTTTTCACGATCCTTCTTGTCATGCAATGCTGCAACAAGTTTCGCGGCACGTGTTTTTTTAACGAATGCAGAAGAAACCGGGATACGCGAAGGCGCCTGATCTTTTGATCCGAATTTTTTCACAGGAACTTGTTTCCATTTTGCCCCAGGAGTAGCCTTCTCGAAACGAGGTTTTGGTTTTCTTGAATCAAATTTTGATTTGCCAGTACGGGCAAAGGTTCGTTTTTTCATGTGTATATTTTTACACTATTTTGTGAAAAAAGTCAAATTTCTCCTTGATGATTCCTTATTTATTAAATTTTTTAACCGAAATCCAAACTAATAATCCAAGTGCTATCACAAGCAGTAACACTCGAATCAAGTTCCCCGCATCTGACCAGTATCGCATTGACGCAATGACAAGTGCCAAAACTCCTGCCCATGAAAATCCGCCGGATAATACTTCGATACTGATAAATGCACCCACAATAAGCGATGCGAGTCCGAGAACAATAAGAATTCCAAAAACATTTCTGTTATAAACACTATGTGCTGTATCATAATTTTTCTGACACGTAATCATTTGCTGGTCGTTATATGAAACAGGTTTTGATGAATCCGTAGGAGTTGTTTCTATTTGAACAACCGGACAAAAGTCATTGTATACCGGCTCGTGATATACAAG
>CAIQMU010000025.1 GCA_903873095.1 uncultured bacterium | reverse complement strand
TTTCGCGCGCTTGCGATTAATTTTTGACAATACGAACTATCTTCTTGAATTTTTTTGATTGACTTGAAACTTCAAGAAGATAGATTCCAGGAACTCCCGGATCAAGTTGATTTGAACTACTTGAATATAATTGGTCACAAACCAACTTACCCGTCATGTCGTAAAGGGTAATTTTTAAATCTTCCGGCTGATTTAAAACAATAATCGACACGTCAGAAACTGTCGGGTTTGGTGAAACTAATACAGACACTTGAAAATTTTGCGCGGGCTGCGCGTTTGCATGCATTCCGAGAAAGCACACAAAAAAAATGAGTACAAGTTTTTTCATTTTGTTTAGTTTTAAAAGTTAACAAAGAAAAGTCTCAATATGAGTATACCCCTTGAAAAATATGATGCAAGAAATTTTGAAATTGAAACAAATTATGGTATCCTCAATTTGTTAGCGTCAACGTCAAAAGGCGCTCATTTAAAAAAATTTAAGACACAATTAGATATATGCTCTTTGATGTAAAATTACTCAAGACAACGATCGAACAGATCGAAGAAGAGAAGAAGATTTCCGCAAGTGTTTTGTGGGACGCAATTGAACAATCACTTGCAGCTGCTTATAAAAAAGATCACGGAAAAAAAGACCAAGTTATCCGTGCGAAACTTGACCAAGATACAGGAACCGTAACATTTACACAGGTAAAAACCGTCGTTGATGAAAACTCGGTTCGTCCTGCATTAACCGACGAAGAACTCGAGAAAATGCGCGCGCATCCGGAACTTCGCGATGCAGAAAAAACCGAAGAAGAACTGAAACCTCGTTATGACGAGGAAAAACACATGTTCCTCGACGCTGCAAAATTGTTCAAGGCAAACGCAGCTATTGGTGATGAAATTATCTTCCCACTGGACACACCCGAAGAAGATTTCGGACGTGTTGCAGCTCAAACTGCAAAACAAGTCATCATGCAAAAAATCCGCGAAGCAGAACGCGGATCAGTGATGAGTGAATATTCAGACAAAGAAGGAGAAATCATTCTTGGTTCTGTGCAAAAAGTTGATCGTGGAATGGTTTTCATTGATTTCAACCGCGCAACAGGTGTACTTCCCCGCAGTGAACAGATTCCTGGTGAAACATATCACACAGGTGATCGTATCAAGGCGTACTTGTACCAAGTCGAGGAAGGCCCTCGTGGAATCAATTTGCGACTGTCGCGAACTCATCCACGATTTATCGAAGGATTGTTCGCAGTTGAATCACCCGAAGTTGCCGCAGGAATCGTAAAGGTTGAATCGATTGCACGCGAACCGGGAGCTCGATCAAAAATTGCTGTGTGGTCAACAGATGAAAACGTTGATGCGCAAGGTGCATGTATTGGTCAGCGTGGTGTTCGTGTACGATCAATTACCGAGGAACTCCACGGTGAACAAATCGACATTATTCCATTTTCAAAAGATGCAGCTGAATATGTTTCAAATGCTTTGGCACCTGCACGAGTTTTGGACATTTCAATCAACGAGGAAACTCATCAGGCAAATGTAACGGTTGCTGATGATCAGCTTTCACTCGCGATTGGTAAAGGAGGACAGAACGTTCGCCTTGCCGCAAAACTTACGGGTTGGAAAATTGATATCAAGGGAATCAAAGGTGAAGAAGTTAACGAAGAAGGAACTCCGGCTGATGAAGAAGGATTCAAGTCTATTTCTGAATTCGTAAACAACGAAGCGGAACTGACAAAGGATTCTGATTCAACGGAAACTCCTGAAGTAAAAGAAGTTACTGAATAAATTAGACAAGAAAAAAACGCCTCGCAGAAATGGGAGGTGTTTTGTTTTTATTTAACTGTCGTGATAGGTGGTCTTTTTACAATACTGTACAAGAACATGCTAAGTGTGACGACCTGTATCGCCATAAGGACTGCGTAATAGTAAACCCTGTGATAATGTGGTACCGGAGGATTTATATATATCAAGATTTCTGCAGCCATTGCGGCAAAAATTACTACAACAAAGCAGATAATTCTCGGCGTAACACTTTCAAAGGCAGGGAAAAATCCAATCACCAGACTTGCCAAGCCTGCAACAGCTAAAATAATGCGTACGCATTTAAGGTTTTCAAAATGAGAAAACCACTCTGCCGGTATAAATAATGCTACGAGGAAAATAATTATCGACAGTGATAAAAATTCTGTCATCCAAACATATCTGTTTTTCATATTAC
>CAIQMU010000024.1 GCA_903873095.1 uncultured bacterium | reverse complement strand
GGGAATAATTTTTTAATTAAAACCCAATTGCATGAAAGAGTGCTTGAATCAGAAGAGTTTACACAACTTGTGGTTAATGTTTCCAAGTATTTTTAAAAAAGAACTTGAGACTTTAGGATAGAATATCTAAACAATCTCACACTAAAAGAATAGTGAGAGGTTTTTTATTTGAAAAACCCCAGTATCTTTTTTGCAGATTCTCTCTTTGAAAGAGCTGTACGTGCCGATGATTCCATCGGTTCAAGAAGTAATAAAAGATATTCACCAAAAATAACATTTGAAATCCTGGATAATACCGTTCGGGCTTGATCAGTGTGGAATACTATTTTTTCTGAAACCTCATCAATAACAGATTCCCAAAAAATTCTTTTCAAGATTAAGACATCAGAAGAATCTTCCATAAGATCTAATAAGTGTGTTTCAGGGAATTCTTGTTTATATTTTTCAAGAACAAGTGAGCCTGCTGGATTTATACATCCACACCTTAGATCATCCAGCCAATCATGAGCATCGTCATTTAGTTGTCGTGCAATTAGATAGTGATTAAAAAAATCTCGAATATCTTCTTCATACTTATGGTTATTAGACAGCCGCATAATCAGTATGGGTGCAAGTGCATGACCAAATGATTTTTCTGCGAGATTATTAACATCCACGGAGTAATGTTCGTGTTCATAGAAATTTGCACATTCCATCGTTTCAAGTATTTCAGTGACAAGGTCTGATGCTCCAAGATGGGTATAAGCAGATACAAGATTTCGCATGCAGATATTTGCAAGAGGAATGAGGTGCTGTTTTGGTTCCTTGTCCATAATGTCGTCATATAATGTATATGCAATCCAGCCATATAAACTTGCCTTGCATAGTTGTAATATGACTTCATCAGAAATAGAATCCTCCTTCTTTAAAGATTTTGCGAAAAAATAAGGAAGCAGGGTCACTTCATATTTTTGATCATGTTCTGTGATTTTTGAAAGGCACATCTCAAGTTGTTTTTGATGTTCACTTGGCAAATGATCTTGTTCAAGAAGAATAGCGTCTTTAATTTTTTTATCAAGTAATACAAATGATGATGCTGGACATGATTCTTGTTTTGATTGAGACAGTTTTATTGCATGCAATGAAACAGCTTCAAGTGCACATGCGGTTGCAAACGCGCGCGATTCGCTGTAATAGGGAACACCATCAACTACTTCCTCGATAAAAAATGAATCTGGATCCCAGGTTCCATCGGGGCACTGATTACGAACCAGATAATCAATTGGTTTTAGTGTGTGTTCAAGTGGTCCACTAAATCTAATATATGCAGAAACGACCTGCGCAATATCTTGGGATGAGTGCACAGTTGGGTTAGATAAAAATTCAGTAAGCAATACGGTTTTTAAATGTTCGACAAGCTCTCCCCGGTACCATCGTGACAAAAAATAAATGAGAGAAATTTTCTTGTGGTAATACTTTGATGAGAAGTCATCATGCTTAATCCTTGTTTCAATAAATGAAACAAGGTTAGTCAGATGAATTTTTTGAAGACTTAAAAAATATCCAATATTAATATTTACTCCAAGATCAATATCATACCAATTGGTATTTTTATAATCAGGCATGATCCAGGTGTTATAAGGACCACCGGGTTGCTCCTCGGCTTGAATAAGTGTTGTTACAAATGAAAATAAAACTTCCTCATCAACAAATGATTCATCGATAAGAGAGAGTGCTGACAGGCAAATAGATGTATCATCCAAATCATCGGGATATATTTTCTTTGTGAGAGGTGTTCGAGGTGATTTCCAATAATTATAAGTATAAGAAGGTGAATGTTGCGACATTAAAAATTCTTGCGCAGGATTTTGTATTTTGGAAATATCGGAGTGATTGATTTCTGAAAGAGAGAGTAATATAAGTCCAGTATAAAAATTTACATCTGAAAAACTACCATCAGGAAGCTGTAAATTGTTTATAGCAAAAACACCTCGATCAATAACGTGATCAAGTTTTAAATTGTGTGAATTCATAATAAATAACTATGCTAAAGGGATTAAAACAGTAAAGGTTGTTCCTTTATTCTGAATACTGGCAAGTGAGATGGTTCCATGAAAATGTTTTTCGACGATATCTTTTGTTGTTGAAAGCCCAAGTCCCATACCCTTGGAATAATCCTTGGTTGTGAAAAAGGTGTCAAAAACTTTTGAAACAAGATGTTCTGGAATTCCGCATCCATTGTCGCCGATTGTTAATTTTGCGAAAGTATCTTGTTGATCAAGGTTAATAGTAACAACAGATTCAACTCTACTCTCACACGCATCAATTGCATTTGAAATAAGATTGAGTGCAACTTGGTGAAACTTGAGAGGATTTCCAAAAGCATGTAATTCGTCGGTTGTTTCAACCGAAAAGGTTACATGCATTTCACGGGCTTTGTATCTAAGGATATCGACTGCTTCTTGAAGTTCCTTGTTGAGCGCAAATCGTTCTGTACGATCATCGACTCGAATTTGTTTTCGAATGGTCCCAAGAAAATCACCCATGCGACGAGATGCCGCAACAGCTTTTTCAAGGTATGATGTTACCTCAGAAATATTGTTGGAATTTGATTCAAGTTGACTTACGTTTGCGATTACGGCGTTCAAAGGATTCATAAGGTCATGAAAAATTCCAGTAGAAAGTTTTCCAAATTCAGCCGATCGATAAAGTTGTGCAATTTTGTCAGCTTGGAGTGTTTTAATTTCACGCGTACGATCCTCGACAATGAGTTCCAAGTTATCGCGCTCGTGTTTCAAATCAGATTCTGATTTTCGTGCACGACGAAGCGATTGTTCCATTTCATGATTGGAAAGCCATGATACGGCCATGATCAAGAAAAACATTACAATAAAAACAATAGAATCGGTTTCACGAACTTTATATTTCCAATACCACTGCGCAGTGATAATGTTGTTAACTTGAAAATGCCACAGCGTAAACACCGTTCCAGATATGACAAGTGTCATCAAAAATCCGAATCGCACACTGATCAAGATACTTGAAATAATAATGACGATTACATATGCCAAGAGCACGCCCTGCAAATCAGTTCCAAAATGATAGGCGCCATAAGTTGCTGCCAAGAAATAAATTCCGATCATTATGTATGATGCAAGTGTGAAATATCCTCGACGTGACAATATTAATAAGCTGATGAATCCAGCAAGAATGATTCCAAAAAATAAAACAGAAACGCCCTGATAGGCTGAACGCTCAATAATTGAGTGATCAATAACAAGAATATAATAAATACCAAGAAGAATAATTGAACCTCCCAAAATAATATTGCAGATAAATTCATGGCGACGGGAATCCTCGTCAATAGATTTTGGTTCTAACAATTCTGTATACAAAAAACCGACACCCTCGGTGAATGTTTTAAAAAGATGATGAATTGTTTTCTTTAAAAAATCCATAGATGTGTTTTTTGTTCTGGTTAGCTAATCCCAGGCCTGATAATCGGTAGACGCGAGTGCGACGACTTGGATTTTTTCAGCAGATCGAGCATTCTTGTTTTCAAGAAGTTCCTGTGCCAGTGTGTTCATAATTACATAGTACTATTCTAATAAAGAAACCTTGATGTACATTTCGACAGTGATGTGATCAATGGTTCATGAATAGTTTACAAAATCACTGTTCAAGAAATGATAAATTTTTTCTCAACAAGAAATAAATATTTAGAAAAATTTTATTTGGTAATATCTATTTTATATCCTCGGCCGGGAACGCTGTGAATTAATTTATGTTTACGAGGCTTGTCTATTTTCTTTCTCAAGTTGAGGATATGCATTTCGATGGTGTTTGAAAATGGATCAATGTGCATATCCCAAACATGTTCGGTAATCATTCCTCGAGAAACGACCATTCCTTCGTTTCGGAATAAATATTCAAGGAGTGCGAATTCTTTCTTGGTGAGATAAATAGATTCTTTGCCGCGGATAACCTTTTGCCGATTGGTATCTAATAATAAGTCGTCCATTTCAAACACGGAACCAGTTCGCATTCTTGGTCTGCGAAGAACGGCTTGAATTCTCGCTAATAATTCATCAAAGAAAAATGGTTTTGTAATATAATCATCGGCACCAAGATCGAGGCCTGATACTTTGTGATCAACTTCACCAATAACAGAAATCATGATGACAGACGTATGAATCTGTTTTTTATTATCAAGGGATCTGATTTCTTCGAGTACAGAAAAACCGGTTCGTTTTGGTAATCCGTAATCAAGAAGGATCACATCGTAGTCATTTATTTTTGCGGTACGAAGTCCTGATTCGCCATCAGTTTCGACATCAACTGCGAAGCATTTTTCTTCGAGTCGAGATTTTAGAAATGCTGCCGTATCCAGATCGTCTTCAATAATAAGAATTTTCATAGCCGGTGTGATTATGTAATAAAGTGGTTCAAGTATAGAGAAACTTTAAAAAATGTCGAGAAAGTGTGGATAATTTCTTTATTTTTTCTTTATCTCCACACCAAATAATCTTACATGGCAAGGCTATTTGGTCTAGTGATGGGATGCAATAATATGCTATTATTCGTTCATATGCATATCATTCATTCCATTATCCTTGGTATTGTCGAGGGTCTTACTGAGTTTTTACCGGTTTCTTCAACGGCGCATTTGATCATTGCTTCGCGCATGATGCATTTGGCAGATACGGATTTCTTGAAGAGTTTTGAAATTATTATTCAGCTTGGTGCGATCTTGGCGGTTGTGGTTCTTTATTTTAAAAAAATTATTTCAAGTAAAACGCTTTGGAAAAAAGTTCTTGCTGGGTTTATTCCAACCGCGATTATTGGATATGTTCTGTATCATTTCATCAAACATGTTTTGATTGGAAATATTGTTGTAGTAAGTTGCGCGCTTGTTATCGGGGGTCTCATTTTGATCGCATTTGAATTATTTCAGGAACGAAAAACACGGGATAATTTGAGTCCTGCGCTTGTTGGAAAATCTTTGAACGAGATTACGATGCAGGATGCATTTATTGTGGGTGTGATTCAGTCACTTGCTGTTATTCCAGGTGTTTCAAGGTCAGCGGCAACGATTGTTGGTGGGCGTATGATTGGAATTTCACGTGCCGCAATTGTCGAGTTCTCATTTCTTCTTGCGGTGCCTGTTATTGCAGGAGCTGCTGTGCTCGATCTTATCAAAACACCAGTTTCATTTTCAGGGAACGAGTGGGTAATGCTTGCTATCGGAACCCTTGTTTCATTTATAGTTGCAATCTTTGCGGTTCAAACATTCTTGAAATTTATTCAGAAAAATTCATTTGCCACGTTTGGTTGGTATCGAATTGTTGTGGGAATCTTGGCGTTTGTGTTTTTGAGATAAATTTTTAATTAATAAAGAGAAAATAAAAAACAGCTTTTACCAAGCTGTTTTTTTAAATCTATATATCTTGCCTGTTATGTGCCAAATGCGCAAACGTCAGAACTCCTGCGAAAAAGATGAGTGCCATGATCGGGATGGTGAGCCATCCGAAAATAGTAACGTCGATTTTTGCACATGAGACGCCACCTGCGACACATGCTGCGTTTCCGCCAACAATGCCCATCTGAAGCAGTACCAAGTAAATTGAAAAGCAAATTCCAATCACCGAGAGAATGACAGATGTCAGCCACATTTTGATATCCTTGCTCCAAATACCGATTCCTAAAATAATCAATTGCGGATACATGCAGATTCTGATCCACCAACAAAATTCACAAGGAGGGAAATGGAATATATTTGAATACGTGAGACTGCCGAGGATCGCAGCAAGTGCAATCAAAAATGAAATATGGAAATGATGACGAGCGAGGAACTTGAACAATTTGTTTGTTCGTTCTCCCAAAAATTCCATGATCCACACAACGACAACGATTGCTAAAATAAGAACTGTTCCAATCCCAACAAGAGTGTTAAAGAACGTAAGTCCTGTCATATAATTAATTATTTTCCTTTGTATCCAGCAAGTTGCCCGAGAACTTTTGGATCAACTGTCCCACTGGTTCGTGAGTGTGAAGGAAGTGTCCAAACACCGTTTACGAGAGATGCAGCACTTGGTGTTAAAAAGGTCATTCCATTTACGGTTAGGACATATGAACCAGTCGCAGCATCGGCACATGATTGCGGATCGCCAGCAGTATACGTTGCTTTACATGCGACATTACTGTCGTTTGTTCCGCTTGATAAAATGATTGGATTTGGGAAATCCCATGTTGGATAACTGACAATTTTTTGATCGATGCAGATTTGTGTTTGCGTCTGACCATCAGGCATTGAACATTCTACATAAGGAAGCAATGCTTCTGATTTTCCGAAATCTTTTTTCTCGGCTTGGCAATGGGGGCACCAAAATGCGCCGTACATTTTAACTCCTGATTGATTCAAGTAGTTTGCAAGTCCATCATATGGACCTGGGGCGGTTTTGTACCAAACGAATAATCCGACGAAAATAATAACAAGAGCTCCTAATACGATATAGCGGGTTGATTTTTTCATACCTGACAAGTTTACCACTTTCAGGGAAATAAAAAACCCTCTTGTTTATAAAGAGGGTTTTGAAAATTTAGTCACCTTCGACGTTTCTCATCTTTGCACCAATATGTGCTGCTAAATAGCGGGTAAATAGATTGAGGTAAATGATTTCGTCGAAAGTAGGATTTGGTAGTAGTTCTCCTAAGAATTTAAAATCTTGCGAAATAGCATCCCATAATACACTTTGTCTATAAATATATCTTGGACCGGCATACCATTTTTCGAAGAACTTCAGGCATTCATTCCACAAAAGATCTTCTTCGTCCGCATTGAGTGTTTCAGGCAACCTTTTCAAAAGAGAAGAAAATTCGAAATCTTCTTGAATCTGAACATTGTACCAATAGGTTGGATTTGGGCCGGTTGCAATGGATCCTTCGCTGCAAATTTTGAGAAGAAGACGAATTGCATAAAATTTCATGCAGGCTATGTCTTTATGGCAAAAGTAAGTACTATCTGAAAAAGTTTTCCCTCTTTCATCATAGATATCTAGTATAATCCCCGAAGTATCTTTTTGGGAAAAATCGATTACTCCCGAAGTGTTTTGAAGTTCTTCTGATTCGTGTACAAAGTTCCAAAATTCAAGAGATGTGAAGTTTGCATCCATAATAGTTTTTTTTATTTAGAAAATTTAAATCAAGGTATCATTTAAAAACATTTTTGTCAACAAGAAAATCCCGTAGGGGATTTTTTGATGTTAATTTTGTGTTTGTGGAGCACCCATCGTGTCTCCCAGGAATTTCCAAAAGGCTGGATCACCACCTTGATCAAATGCACACTCTGATCCTTCGGCTGTGTATTCAGCCCAAGGATGAAGTTGAACAATCGGTGCTTGGCGGAACACAAGTGCATATCCAGGATTATTTTTCAAAATGTCTTGGATTACAGGATATTCTGCTTTACAGAAAGGACAATCAAGATCTGCGTATTCAACAATAACTGTCGCAGCATTTGTTGGGCCTTCGAAGTGGTCAGAGCTTACTAAAACAATTTTCTTTCCTGCAGGTTGCGTGGGTTGATTTGCTGGAGATTTTCCTGAAGTAATCGCACTTTCAAAAGTTGCTTCATCAACAGCTCCTAATACTTCAAACTGAGAAACATTTTTTACTGAACCATCTGCATTAAATGTTCGTTTAAGAACAAAGAATGTAGGAGTTCCTTGTACACCAGAAGCTTGAGCAAGTGCAACATCATTCGCAATCAATGTTTGATTTGTTTGATTATCAAGACAAGTTCCAAATGATTTTGTATTCAAGCCTTCTTTCTTTGCGATTTTAATAAAATCATTTCGAACGTCAGATTGCGTTTCTTGTTTTTCAGAATTAGCAGACGAATTTGAATTATTATTTGGTACAAAATGTGCAATTAAAATTCCAATAAGAACAAGAACTCCTACGATAATAATGGCAAAAAAAATCTGATATGTTTCAAAGAATGATTTTTTAGGAGACATATTGGTCATTGGCTGTTCGATAGGGGGCTGATGCATCTCTGGGTGATGCTCGTGATGTGTGTTGTGTGGTTCCATGGGTAAAATTATACGTTATTTTACCCTGTTATAAAAGGGTGTGGAAAACTTGACATTTGTATATAAAGTGTGCTACAATGATACGGAAATACCTTTATATTTAAATAATCAAAAAACCAATCAATAACAATGAAAAAACAAGTATTTTTCGCCATCTGCGTGATGGTAACACTTTTGACAAGTGCTCAACGAGCCGTCATCAGTCCTGTTTCACAAGATTCAGTTAGGTCATTTTATATGACCAACTGGGTCGGAGTTTCTGTTCCGGTTACGTACACACAACATTGTATCTACCAAAAAGTAGGGGATACGATAATGAGTACTACACCAACAGTAGCACCAACGACAATGTCTTACTTGGTAACGATTTCAAATCTCGTTCCCAATACTTCGTATCAGTTCGCAAATGTTATTTTTGCTGGTGGTGTTCATGATACTTCAGCATTTGAAACGTTTACAACACCAGTACTGCAACCACTTTCGATTACGAATATAACAGTAGACACATCTGTGTTTCCTGTAAAAACTCGTCTGCATTTTGATTTTGGTGGTGGTTACTCTACGAAGATTTCAGTAATTGTAAACGGTAGTCCTCTTAATCAAACCTCATCAATTCAATTGATAGGGAGTGGAGATACTGCTGTTACTATGACGGGATACAGTACACGTGGTGCGATGTATACATCTAATTTTGTATACGCAGCGGTAGTGGGAAGTGTTCCAGGTATCTCACCTGACTCATTTTTCACATGTCCGAACTACACCGTGCCTTCATCGCAAGGCCCAAGTGGAGCATCTACAACAGTGCAACAATTCCAGGATTCACTTGTTTTTACAACAACTGTGTCCATGGGAAATGCATCATCAATGGTTCTCACACGGACCTTACATGATTCGGCAACAAATCTGCCGCCGACTCGTATAAGAACAATGTATCATGACACTACATTTAGTGATCATTATACAAATCAGTTTACAAACGACGCCTTTTGGTACAACGTACAGGCTGTGAGCACTGCCGGACTTGATTCTGAATCAATTTCTGCACACACACTGCCCATCAACAAGCCGACACTTACTTCAAACTTTGGTGTGTTGGATCAAACAACAAGCTCAGTAAAAGTTTTCATAACAGGCAACACAAATGGTACCTGGACTGGAAGTCCTTCAAAGAACTCCGTTGTTTATACAAACAAAACAGGTTCAGTTATCACACTCACTGGTTCTATTTACACAGGAGTTCAAACTGATAGCTTTACGCTTACCAATTTGAATCCGGGTACACAAGGAACATGTCTGGCAAGGGTTACAAACAATCTAGGGATGAGAGATTCTTTACTGATTGGTTATATAACACTCTCACCAAGACAAGCTCCTGCACCAACATGGGGAAATATTGTGATGGTGAACGCCTCGACACTTCAGGTGAATAATCTTCATCAAGTAGTTGATGCGAATGATACGGTGGGTGATGGGTTTGTTGTTCAAAATCTTACAAGTGGAGGCGTTGATACATTTTTTACTTCAGGAGGTCTGACGCAAACACAAACACTTGCATCATCTCAATTTACAGGTCTGATCGGTGGAACTACTTATGAGGTAACCCCGTTTAGTATTTCTGCTGATGGTGTTTATACCTTTGGTACAAGTCTTCAGCAATATACAGATGCACCAAGTAATCCCGTGGTAGAAGATATTATTGTCGATACAACAGGGAACAGGGTGAAAATCACTATTCGTGCAAACGGACAAGGAACACCAAGTCAACTGTTTTTCGAAGTTGATAACACAAGTGGTGGTGCTGTGCATACCTATGTGGCCATACCGTTTGGTACTGGATATGTCAGCTACGATTTTTATCCTGATCAGTATCTTGCTGCGAATACTTGGTATTATGCGAGCGCAACGGTCACTGATATGAATAATGACAACCCTAATCAAATGGGACAAGATTTCATGACACCAGCAATGGTGACAACAGGAATTAGTAATGTATCACCAACCGCAAATGCTATTACGGTATATCCAAACCCGACAACAGACTTCGTTCATGGAGAACTTGGTACTGATGTTCAGGCAACGATCAATGTGTTTGATTTAAGTGGAAAGCTTGTAGGTACTACACCTGCGAGTCAATCATTCACTCTCGACATGCGCGAAATGCTAGTAGGGGAATACGTTTTTCAAATACTTGATCAAACCAATACAGTTCTTTCAACAAACAGAGTTGTTAAAAAATAAAACTCTGTTTCAAGTCATATAACCCGCAGATATTCTGCGGGTTTTTTTATGCACAGTTTTTCCTTGCACCTTTCTTAAAAAGGAGTATTCTTTGCTTAAAGAAAGTAATAATTGTTCATAAATTGGGTTTTAGGTTGTTCTATACAGACCTCTCCGAAAGGAGGGGTCTTTTTTGTGCTTTAAATAACAAATGTGGTAGCATTAAATCATATGCAATCAAATCTACAGCAGAGCTTTCCATTATCAAAAAGCAAGTTTTGGAAAAAATTTATTCAAGCAAACTTTGGACGAGTTATTGTTATGGTGGTACTTATTGTTGGAGGTATTGTTTTTGGAACCCAGTTGCCAACAAGTAATTCTTCAAGTAATCCAGTGACGTTTATATTTTTCGGAATCGCAAGTATTTTTGCGATAATAATATTACTAAGTGCTTGGTATATTTCTGCGTATATTAAATCGTATTATTATTCAGATGATGACGGATTTGTTACGATTCGAAAAGGAGTTTTCACACCAACAGAAATTCATGTTCAGTACAACAAGGTACAAGATGTGTATGTAGATCAAGATCTATTTGATCGAATTCTTGGTTTGTATGATGTACATCTTGCAACAGCAACAGCACTTTCTGGAATGG
>CAIQMU010000023.1 GCA_903873095.1 uncultured bacterium | reverse complement strand
CGGCGCCCACCCTCTCCTGGAAGGAGAGGGTTCCACACCAGTGTTCCCACGACCTATGATGCACACAAAAGATTTTGATTTTTCATTTTCTGGACTCAAAACTGCTGTTTTGTATTACTCGCAAACGATCAGTACCCCCTCGCCTCGCAAAGCCTCGGCACTCCCCCTTAGCAAGGGGGAGACACCAAACATTTCTGATTCAGACAAGATGGCAATTGCACTTGAATTTGAAAATGCTGTCGCAGAAGTCTTAGTTCACAAAACCAAGAAAGCGTTGGAAGAATTTGGCGTACAAACATTAATTATTGGTGGTGGTGTTTCTGCGAATACGTTTATTAAATCCGAAATGCAAAAAATGATCACAGAAAATTTCCCTGAAACAATATTACTCGTCCCAGAAAAAGAACTCACCGGAGACAACGCACTCATGATCGCACTTGCGGGATATTTTAAAATAAAAAAAGACCCGACGAGGGTCTATGAAAATATTGTAGCTGAGGGAAATTTAAGTTTGTAATCAACTCGGTGACATGTTCAAATTTGGAACATCCAGCTTCGTCGCAATTTCTTTTTGCAGTTCATAAAACTGATCTCGAATTTCCGAAGCTTTTTTATAATCTGTTTCTTTCTCTTTCTGTCTTTTCAGATCCAAAAGATCCAGGGCTCTGCTGACCTTACTTCTGAAACCTAGATAATCATCTTGAAGATTGGTAATCTTTTCCTTCATTTTTTTGCCGATCTCTACTATTGTTATCTGACTCTTCATCAAGAAAAGAAAGTCCAGTCGAACTTGACCATATTTACTTCCATGCGAATCTATACATGATTCATCAAAAAAATCGTCATTGAATCCATATAACACTTTGTAAACATCTAGTTCAAGTTGGGTTGTAATCTTATTTGTTTCTGTGCTCATAATTATTGTTTTTTGATTTAAAAAACTCTAGCATAAAACCCTTGAAAAGTCTATAATTCATTTATGAAATATGATGCATCGAGTGCGATAATTATAAAGAGTGAAAAATATTTTATTGGTAAACGTAGTAAATTTAAAAAACAGTTTCCTGGTTTGTGGGAAACTATTGGAGGTGGAATAGAAGAAAATGAAACCCCTGAAGATTGTATAACACGAGAAATCAAAGAAGAATTAAATGGCGAGATTGCAACCATGCAAGAATATAAAGATTGGCATGTTAATCAACGTATCATTAAACTATTTATTATCACACTCATATCAGAACCAATCCCTAATCAAAATGATTTCGATGATTGGGGCTGGTTTTCTATTGAAGAACTAAAAAACCTTGACTTTGCAATTGATTGTAAAGAAAGAATTTTATCTTACGATCAAGAGAAAAATACTTGATTTTAAGATCTCAATTTGTTACATTCATACCATGATCCGAATCAATAAAAATTCAGTCGTCGTCAGTACTTCAATCGAAGGCTGATTTTTGCACTGAACTAACTTGATTCAAGACAAACACCAGCCTTTGATGGCTGGTTATTATTTTATTAAATAAGCATTGAAAATAAGCATTTATTTGCTATACTCACCAATATGAATTTCGAAAACAAGGCGAATCTGCCTGACAAGTTGTTGAAGCCCTACAATGCTTCTGAAACTGAGGCGGCGATTTATAAAACATGGGAAGAATCTGGATTTTTTAATCCAGATGTTTGCATTGAAAAGGGTGTCACAAAACCAGATGCAAAGCCATTTACAATCATGATGCCACCACCAAATGCAACGGGAAGTTTGCATATGGGGCATGCACTATTTCTTACGATTGAAGATATCATGATTCGTTTTAAACGAATGCAAGGATATCGAGCACTTTGGTTACCAGGAACAGATCATGCTGCCATCGCAACACAATCCAAAGTTGAAAAAGAAATTTCAAAAAAAGAAGGACTTTCTCGGCATGACTTGGGGCGTGAAGAGCTTTTGAAACGAATAAATACATTCGTAGCAGAAAACCAGCACATCATGACAAATCAAATGCGCGTCATGGGCGCATCATGTGATTGGTCACGTGAAGCTTTTACGCTGGATGCAATTCGAAATAAAGCAGTTCTTACAGTATTTAAAAAAATGTATGATGATGGACTGATCTATCGTGGATATCGCATTGTAAACTGGGATCCAAAAGGTCAAACAACCATTTCAGATGATGAAATAGTTTACGAAGAACGTGAGGCAAAATTATACACTTTCAAATACTGGAAAGACTTCCCTATTTCAATTTCAACGACACGGCCAGAAACAAAGGTTGGTGATTGCGCCGTTGCGGTGCATCCAAATGATCCTCGCTACAAAGAATTTATCGGAAAAGAATTTTCTGGTGAATTTTTCGGAGTTCCTTTGAGTATAAAAATTATTTCTGACGAAGGAATCGAACCCGAGTTTGGAACAGGAGCACTTGGCGTAACTCCTGCACATAGTCAAATCGATTGGGATATGGCACAAAAAAATAATCTTCCGATTATTCCAGTTATCAATGAATATGCCAAGATGACTATCGGCGGTCCTGAGCTTCTTGGTAAAAAAGTTACTGAGGCTCGTGAAATTATTGTTAATTGGTTACGAGATCAAGGGCTTCTTGAAAGTGAAATTTCTATAAAACAAAATATTCCTACAGCAGAACGAACAGGTGGAATTGTAGAACCGCTTCCAAAACTACAATGGTTTATTGATGTAAAAAAAGAAATCCCAGGACGAGGAAAAAGTCTTAAAGAAATTATTCGAGAACCCGTTGTTAATGGTGATATTAAAATTATCCCAGAATATTTCAATAAAACTTATTTTCATTGGATTGATAATCTCCGCGATTGGTGCATCTCGCGCCAGATTTGGTATGGACAAAGAATTCCTGTTTGGTATCGAGGTGAGGAAATTTTCTGTGGAATCGAAGCACCTACTGGAGAAGGTTGGGTACAAGATGAAGATACTTTGGACACTTGGTTTTCATCAGGAATGTGGACCTTTTCAGCGCTCGGATGGCCAGAAAAAACAAAGGATTTTGAAATATATCATCCGACAGATGTTCTTGAAACAGGTGCTGACATCTTGCCATTTTGGGTTATGCGAATGATACTGATGACAGAATATACTATTGGAACAATCCCGTTTAAAACAGTATATCTCCATGGAATGGTTAGAAATTCAGACGGACAAAAAATGTCTAAGTCTCTTGGT
>CAIQMU010000022.1 GCA_903873095.1 uncultured bacterium | reverse complement strand
TTCGAGGAAATAAAACAGGTTTGAAATGGAAACGACAAGTCAGCATCGGCGTATACGTTGCAGATTTTTACTGTGCATCAAAGAAGATTGTTATTGAACTTGATGGAAATCAACATTTATCATCAAAAGCAAAAGAATATGATTCTATTCGAGATCAATTTTTCAAAATGAATAATATCAAAATAATTCGTATTTCTAATACTGAACTTAACAATGATCCAAGTATTGTTTATGAGAAAATAAAAAATACTGGCGCTTAACCCTCTCCTCGCAGAGGAGAGGGTGGCTGCCGCAAGGCAGCCGGGTGAGGTACTGGCAACAAAAAAGCAAGCTTTCGCTTGCATCTTGTTATTTAAAAGCAGAAATCTTGAACTTCATGAAAGGTTGTCGGTGACCACGCTTCTTGTAGTAGCGAGATTTTGGCTGATACTTGATTACATCAATCTTTGCCGCGCGTCCTTCCTCGACAAATGTTGCATCAATTTTAGCACCTGAGATATAAGGAACCCCAATTGTTGTTGATGATCCATTATCCATAAGGAGAACCTTATCAAATGAGATTGAATCCCCTGCTGTAAATTCTCCATCGAGAATTTCAACCGTGATCACATCACCTGGACGAACGAGGTATTGTTTACCACCTGTCGCAATCACTGCAAATGCATCTGATTTTGGAGCGGCCTTTTTAACTGTCTTTTTAGCTGTTGCCATAGTGGGAATACAATAGCATATTGGTAAAAAAAAGACAAGTGTTTTATACTAGAATCCATGATTACCACCCATACATCAAAACACCTGACCTGGGTCGATATTGAAAACCCTACAGGGGACGATATTGCAGAACTTGTCAAGAAATTCGCCATTCATCCAGCCTGGGCACAGGAACTAACACGTCCCACGGAACGCGCACGAACTGAAACCCATGACCATGCATTTTATGCAGCATTGCACTACCCTGATCACCCATCGCGAATGCAGGAATCACGCGATATTGAAATTGATTTCATTGTCGGAACTGATTTTATTATCACGTCACGATTTCAACCTATCGACACCATTTTAGATTTCTCAAAACAATTTTCTGTTGCTGAAAAACTTGATCATGGTGATTTTAAAACAGGAAGCGATATTTTTCTTGCGATCAACAATCGTTTGTACCAAGGACTTCGCGAAGAACTTGAACTCTTGCGTAAAGAAATCAAAAAAATAGAGGCTGAAATTTTTCAAGGAAATGAATTTGGAATGGTACATGCGATTTCACATCTGCATCGCAGAATTCTCGATTTTAAACAATCTCTTCGTTCCCATAAAGTTATTTTAAATTCATTTGAAATCCAAGCTGATAAATTATTTGGAAAACATAAACCTGATGCTGATGCAATTTATCGAGAATATTTCCGCGTTGAAAATGCACTTGAAAATAACCGGGAACTTATTCGTGAACTTCGTGAGACAAATGATTCCCTTCTGACTGCGAAAAATAACGAGGTGACAAAAAAATTAACCCTCATGGCGTTCGTTACGTTCCCTCTCACACTTGTTGCGACCGTTTTGGCTGCACATAACTCTCCTGCCATTTTCCAAGGACACAACGGTTTCTGGCTCATTATTGGAATTCTTGTTGTATTGTTTATCTTGATGCAGATTTATTTCGTGTATAAAAAGTGGATTTAGGTCCGCTTTTTTGCTACTATTTTAATCATGGACATTCATCTCACAAACACCTTATCAAAGAAAAAAGAACTCTTTGTTCCCATCACAGCCGGCAAGGTTGGTATGTATCACTGCGGACCAACTGTATATCACTTCGTACACATCGGAAACCTTCGAGCGTTTATTTTGGCAGACATCACTCGCCGAGTTTTCGAGTACAACAACTATGACGTAGCCCAAGTCATGAACATCACCGATATTGGTCACCTTGTTTCTGATGGTGACGACGGTGATGACAAGATGACAAAAGGTCTCAAGCGTGAAGGTCTCGCAGTAACACTTGAAAACATGCTCAAACTCGCACGAAAATACGAGGATGTTTTCTTGGCAGATATCGCAAGTATTAATATCTTGAAACCAAAAATTGTCGCTCGTGCAAGTGAGCATATCGACGAGGATATCGACATCATCAAAAAACTTGCAGAACGTGGTTACACCTACACAACATCTGACGGTTTGTATTTCGCAACTGAACACATGCATAACTATGGAGCACTCGGTGGAATAATGCACACAACCGCAGACCATTCACGCCTTGCAGAAAATTCTGAAAAGAAAAATCCCCGCGATTTCGCACTATGGAAATTTGACGAAACAAAAGGTTGGCCCTCTCCTTGGGGGCAAGGCTTCCCTGGATGGCATATTGAATGTTCCGGAATGTCGATGAAATATTTAGGTGATCAGTTTGATATCCACACTGGCGGACACGATCTTGCATCTGTTCATCACAACAATGAAATTGCACAATCTGAATGCTCAACCGAACATGCACCGTTTGTGAAATATTGGCTCCATAATGAATTCGTAAATATCGGCGAAACAAAAATGGCAAAATCGGGTGATAATTTCATCACACTTGAAACGGTTCGCGAACATGGAATCGATCCCCTCGCACTTCGCTATTTGTATTTGCAATCTCATTATCGATCACAAGTGTCGTTTTCGTGGGATGCGCTTGAAGCTTCTCAAACAGCACTTCATCGCTTGAAAAAAATAGTTGCAGCATTTCCGGGTGACGGAACTGTTTCTGATTCATACCAAACACTCTTTCATGAATTCATCAATGATGATTTAAATACAGCGGGTGCGATTGGTGTTGTTTGGGAACTTTTGAAAAATTCTGATGTTTCTGATGCGGATAAAAAGGCCACCCTCCTTGATTTTGATAAAGTCCTTGGGCTTGAGCTTGATAAAAATCCAAGTGAACTTGAAATTGAAATCCCAGAAAACATTTCAGAGCTTTTGAAAAAACGACAAGATGCACGTGACTCAAAAGACTGGAAATCATCTGATGAAATCCGAGATGAAATTAAATCATTTGGGTTTGATGTAAAAGATACTGATGAAGGTCAAAAAGTTTCTAAAATTTAGATATTAAAAAAGCAGGCACATAGTGTCTGCTTTTTGTTTTACATTTGTTTTTCAAAATCAATTAATTTATCAAGTTTTGTACAGTAGATAACCCATGCGCCGATAAACCAAATGATGAAGAAAAAGTTTCTGATGATTTTCCAAATTTTTTCTAAAATCTCAAAATTTCCTGAGACAAGAAATACCATCAGTGGTATTGCGAGGATGAATATAAGTATTTTCATGATGTACAGTTTTCCACATCATAAACCTTTACAATTCTTTTCGCAAATCTTCGATCAATTCCTTGGCTTTCTTGGAAAGTTTCCTTGGCATTTTCACTTTGATTCCCACAATAATGTCCCCTCGATTTCGGCCGTGCACAACCCCCTTCCCTTTGATTTTCAACTGATCACCATTATTCGTTCCTTCAGGAATTTCGAGTTTTTCCTTTCCATCAAGTGTTTCAATTTCCACATCTTTTCCAAGTAACGCATCCGCCAAATTTATTTCATGCGGCATAACCAAATCATTTCCAAGTCGTTTAAATACTGGGTGTGACTCAATCGCAATTTGAATAAACAAATCACCTGATTTTCCATGCGCAGTTGCCTCACCCATTCCATCCATGCGAAGTGTATCACCATTGTTGAGTCCCGCCGGAATTTTCACTAAAATTTCTTCGCGATCACGAAGAACGCCTGCACCGCGACATGTTGCACATTTTTCCTCGGGAATTTTTCCTGATCCAAAACACACATCACATTCCACTGCGGTTTGCATGTTTCCTAAAATAGTTCGCTGCATTTTTACAATGCGACCTTGTCCATGACATGTTTTACATTCATTCATTTTTGTTCCCGGTTTTCCACCTGATCCATGACATGTTTTACATGTTGAAACTTTGTTTAATGCAATTGTTTTTTCTACTCCAAACACTGATTCTTTGAATGTGATTCTGATTTGTGTTTCGATATCATTTCCTCGTTTTACGCGTGATCGTCCACCACCGAATAAATCGCCTAGATCGAATTCAAATCCGCCGTTTCCTCCTTGGAATTGTGAGAAATCAAAACCGCCGAAATCGAAACCTCCAGCTCCACCGAATGGGTTTCCTCCACCTTGACCACCAAATTGTGGACCGTCACTACCGAACTGATCGTACTGCGCGCGTTTATTTTTATCAGACAACGTTTGATATGCCTCGTTTACTTCCTTGAATTTTTTATCGTCTCCTCCGTTTTTATCCGGATGATGCTGATGGGCAAGTTTTCGAAACGCAGCCTTAACATCCGCTTCACTTGCGGTTTTAGGAACTCCTAGGATTTTGTAAAAGTCTTTGTTCATAGTCAGTACCCCCTCGGCCTACGGCCACTCCCCCTAAAAAGGGGGGAGACATCTTCGTCTAACCAAGGTTGTTAATTTTTTCTTGTATTTTATTAATTACGTTCTGTAAATTATTATGAATTTCAGCATTTGAAAACCTAATGATAGCATATCCGCTTGCTTCTAGGAATTTATCTCTTTCTCTATCATAGACTTGATGCACAAGATGTTGGACGCCATCAAGTTCAATAACCAATTTCAATTCGTGGCAGTAAAAATCTGCAATGTAGGGACCGATACTAAATTGTCTTCTAAATTTTACACCAAGTTTTCGATTTCTAAGATGATTCCAAAGAATTGATTCCTCTGGTGTACTTGTATTTCGAAGTAATTTTCTTCTCTCCTTGAGAGCCGGGTCGTTGTGAATGAATTTCATAGAAAAACATTTTAAACAAACTGGTTCAAGGAAATATAAAGAAATTTTCAAGAGATTATCAATACCCCTCCGCCAGTACCACCCCGTCGCGCTCAGGGCAGCGCGCCACCCCTCCTAAAAGGAGGGGACGGCTTCGCATAACTGACAGTTATGATTTAGCTGAAGGTTAGATTTTAGACATAAATCTGTGGAACCTGTCTCCCCCTTTTAGGGGGAGTGCCC
>CAIQMU010000021.1 GCA_903873095.1 uncultured bacterium | reverse complement strand
CGTTTATCTTCTATATTTTATATAATGATTTATATGCAAACACTCGTTATTATTCTATTAATTATCATGATTTTAATCACCGCCTACTTGGCGTTTTTCAAGGAACACAAAGCTCCTGAGATAAAACAAGACGAGACTGGATTAAAACTGATCTTGCAACAGTTGAACGAAGTATCACGCACAGTAGATTCCAAAATGCGCGACATGTCCCAGACGATGGACAATAAAATGCACCAGTCAACGACCATGATGCAATCTTCCCTTGCAACCCAATTCGGTGAATCACAAAAGTTAATTCAAGAAATCACACGCGAACTAACCGAAGTAAAAGAAACAGGAAAACAAGTCATGTCGTTTGCAGACCAATTGCAATCACTGCAAGATATTTTAAAAAATCCAAAACAGCGTGGAATTTTAGGAGAATATTATTTGGAGACGTTACTTAAAAATATTTTACCTCCCGGATCATATCAAATGCAGTATGCGTTTTTGAATGGCGAGATTGTGGACTCGGTCGTATTCGTAAAAGACAAGATCATCCCGATCGATTCAAAATTTTCACTTGAAAATTACAACAAAATGGTCGAGATGCAGGATCCAACAGAAAAAGATCGCCTTGAAAAGCAATTTGTGAACGACTTGAAAAATCGAATTTCAGAAACGGCGAAATATATTCGACCAACAGAAAATACACTCGATTTTGCATTTATGTTTATTCCTCACGAGGCGATTTATTATGATCTGCTTACGAATAAAGTTGGAGGGCTTTCAGGTGAGTCTGAAAATTTGATTCAACGTGCAGCATCAAAATATCACGTGATCATCGTTTCCCCAACAAGTTTCTTGGCATATTTGCAAACAGTGCTTCAGGGACTTAAAGCAATGCAGATCGAGGAAACAGCAAAGGATATCATCAAGCGCGTTGATGAACTTGGAAAACATTTGAAAGCATATGAGGATTATCATGGAAAACTTGGTAATGCGCTTGGTACGACTATTAATCATTACAATGCATCCAATAAAGAGCTCAAGAAGATTGATAAGGATGTAATGAGAATTACTGGTAGTGGAATTGAAATCGAAGTTTTGGAGATTTCAAAACCGGAGAAAGATGAGGAATAACAAGGGCTTCGGCCTCGCTGTTAGTTAAAATTTAACTAATTGCAAACAAGATAAGGTTTTGGTAGAATTTAGATATTAAATGCTTGATAAGCGAAAGCTTTGTTCGGCTACGGGATCCCCTAAGCCTCTGAAGCAAGCATAATAAAAATCACCGAAAGGTGATTTTTATTTGAATTATTCTAGCAAGGTGAGATAAAGGAAAACTAAAGAATAAATAAAAAAACCACGAATCACGTTCGTGGTTTTTAAGCTACTTTTGCAGTTTACTCATCACCTGCTTCTATTTCGGTTATCGTTCCATCGTCCTTGACTTTGAACATGTGGATATTATACGCACTATCCACTGTTACGTAGCGGTCTATGCCTGCACCGCCGAAGCCTTGTCTTCTTGCGATCCGAGCTTTCACGCACTTGTTTGTCTTAGAACTTACGGCGGGAATAATTTTCTCCTGAGGAGGTCCTGAACATGCACTAAGAAGCACTAATACTAGTGCTAGAATGGTTAACTTTTTCATGATTAAATTGTTTTGATTTAGACCATCTTTACATATTTAATTTAATTTGTCAAACACTTCCCAAAAGGGAATAAATATGCTACTGTAATCACGTTGTTTTATTAGCCCCTTTCCCCTCTTATAACCCTTTTCCTTGAACACTCAGCCCAGACTGGAAAACACAAGACCGGAAAGACTCAACACTCTCATTAATATGATTAAGAAAGAAATTCCAAAGAATGCAGTTGTGGCTTTTGCCGACGCTGAAAATTCTGCGATGAAAAAAATCATCGGCGACGACGTGGTAAAAACACTCGAAATCGGAGATTTGGTTGAAGGAACAGTCCTCTCAATCGACGGGATGTACATGTACGTAGATTTGCCTCCTTTTGGCACAGCAGTCATCTACGGACGTGAATACATCAACGCGCGTGACATGATCAAAAACGTGAACGTCGGTGATACTATCAAAGGTAAAATCGTTGAACGCGAAAATGAAAATGGATACATCGAATTGTCACTCAAAGAAGCTCGCCAGGCACTCGTTTGGTCAGATGCTGAAAAGGCTATGAAATCAGAGGAAACTCTCGAACTCTTGGTCAAGGAAGCAAACAAAGGTGGTCTTATTGTTGAATGGCAAGGAATTGCAGGATTCCTTCCAGCATCACAGTTGAAATCAGAACACTATCCACGTGTTGATGATGGAAACAAAGATGAGATCTTGAAAGAACTTCGAAAATTAGCTGGCCAGAAATTGTCAGTTACCATCATTGGAGTTAATCCAAAGGAAGGAAAACTCATCTTCAGTGAAAAAGGAAATTCAAAAGAAGACAAGAAAGAAATTATTACGAAATACAAAGTTGGTGACGAGCTTGATTGCGAAGTCACCGGAGTTGTTGATTTCGGAATCTTCCTCAAAGTTGAAAACGGACTTGAAGGATTGGTTCACATTTCAGAAATCGACTGGTCATTGGTTGACGATCCTCGAACTCTCTACAAATTGGGAGACAAGGTGAAAGCCAAGGTTATCGAAATCAAGGATGGAAAAATTTCTCTTTCAATCAAGGCGCTCAAGGAAAACCCTTGGACACGCGTTGAAAAGAAATACAAGAAAGACGACATTGTTTCCGGAGTTGTTATCAAGTTTAACAAACACGGAGCATTGGTTTCTATCGAGGAAGGCGTTGCGGGACTCGTACACGTTTCAGAATTCGGAGATGAGAAAAAATTGAAGGAGGCTTTGTCACTCGGCAAGTCATATTCGTTCAAGATTACTCTCTTTGATCCAAAGGAGCACAAAATGACGTTGTCATTTGTAAAATAGACACCAAAGAAAAAGCCGCTCACGCGGCTTTTTTGATCTCTGGAGATTTCATTCTTCTTAGTATTTCTGCCTTGAGAGCTGATTCTCGTTCTTTTAAATATTCTTCCTCAGACTCATTTTTTGAAAAACAATATTCTCTTTTACCTGAAATTCCAGCATATTCTTGGAGTAGGCTCTCATCCGTACTCTTTTTAAATTCTTCATCTTTTGTACTTGTTGCCATTTTATTAAATTTTGATTTACATAAAAATACTCTTTTCCAAGAAAAAGTCAATTACGCATTAAACTTCGTCATTGCAGCCTCTTTTCCTTCAGAAATAATAGTTTCTATCGCTGATGTAACTTTCGGTGCAAGAGTTTTAAGAGTTTCAAGTTCAGTCGATTCAAAATTACCAAGCACATTCGGTTTTACCAATTCCCCACTTTCGAGTACTTTCGAAATCCCAATTCGAATACGAATAAACTCACGACTAACAAGATGTGCTTCGATAGACTTTATTCCGTTATGTCCCCCACTTCCTCGATCAAATGAAATTTTCATTTTCCCAATTGGTAAATCAATATCGTCATACATTACAATAATATGCTCAGGTAAAATATTTTCCTTTTTGATGAAATATTCAACAGAAACACCCGACTCGTTCATAAACGTTGCAGGTTTTACAACTTGAACATCATGATTTGAGATACTTGTTTTTGCCACACCAGCGTTTGCGTATGAATTACGAGAAAATTCAAGACCCGGAAACGCCAAATCCGCAAGAATCCATCCTGCGTTATGGCGTGTCTGTTCATATTTTTCACCAGGATTTCCTAGTGCAACAACAAGGTAGTTATTCATGAAATTCATCCTCATCTTCATCAAGAGAATTACTGATAGCATACAGGCGAATTGTTCCATATGCAAGAATGACAACAATAAGTCCAAGTGTAAAAACAAGAACGAGTTTAGGTGTATCCCAAAAAGGAACTTCTGGTTTAGGTAGAATTTTAGGTTGCAATGGTTGATCTGAAACTCGAAACGGAAGCGGTGCCACGGCTTCTGCCATCTTACTTGCACCAAGAACAAGTTGTTTTGGATATTTTGAAACTAATACATTACTTGGATTTGAAAGAATAATTTGCTCGTTTTTGTTAACAATAAAACCAATCACGTGTGATGAAATATACAGCGAATCAGATGGTTGTATCAGTGTGTATTTAGGAAATGTATAATTATTTTTTCCTGAACTTAACTTCCAACTATCCAAATCAATAGTATCCGTAGAGTTATTTTGCACTATGATCCCACCATCATTTGTTGTACCAATTACTGCAACATCTGCTGGAATAATGGTCACTGTTTTCTTGTACAAGTAATCAGGATCATCTTTCATATTATTGGAATAATATGAAAGAGTTACATTATATGTTCCCGGATAGTAATAAATATGATTGGTTGGCGTATTTTGCAGATAGGTATCAGATGATCCATCGCCATAACTCCAGATAAATTTACCTGACACAAAATCATGATGATTGTCTATTTTTACTCCAACTGTCATGGGAACAACTACACCAACAACGCCATTATCGGGAATACTAACATGTGCAGAATATTTTGGATCAGGATCTACTGCAAGCTCATAAACACTTTTCCCTATATTTTGAACTTGATTCGGAGTAATTGGATTATCTTGATCAGAAGTAATGCCTGCTCCGTTTGATGAGCTAGTTACTGAATTAGTAGTTGATGAATTTGGATCAGAATTTGGATTATTTGTTGTTGCTGCAACAGCTGCATTCACGGCATCAGGTGTTGGTGCTGCCGTAATCCACGATGATCCATTTCGCTGCATTGTATTTTTGGTCGCATCATCACCCGCCGGCCATCCACTTGATGCATCAACGTCATCTACAACAGCGCCTGTTGCATCAATAAGTTGTAGATGCTCACCAGAATTTGATAATGCTCCTGTATAGATTTGATTTGCAGTAATACTTGGTACCGTATCATCACTTGTTCGTTCTAATAAAAAATATCCATTTTCTGAAATAGTTCCTGTTAATAAAATATTTGGCGAGCCATCGGTTGCTGATAACTTCCAACCTTTTAAATCAAGTGGACTTGAAGTTGGGTTGTAGAGCTCGATCCATTCTGCATTTGCGGATACGGATGTTCCCATCCATGCAATTTCGTTAATTTGCACTGATGTGGACGCATGAGCAACACGGGTGAATAATAATACTAATAATAAGGCAAAACAAAGAACGGTTCGTTTATAATTCATAGGTGAAAATTATAAACTACCGAGATAAAGAAAAAATAAAGAAAAAATAAAACACTTATCAAGTGTTTTATTCGAGAACTTTTCTTAAAATGTCTTCAGGGACTTCGCGTATCGTTGAAGATTTTGAGTAATTTGTTTGTGGTTGTGCGGGTTGTGATGTTGGCTGTTGTAATACTGGCTCAGGTTGGGGTCTTACTTCTTCCACAACAGGCTCTACTTTTGGTTCTATTATAGGTTCAGATTTTATTTCAACGACAGGTTCTTGTTTTACTGCTGGCTCAGAAACCTTATTCCCCATTGCTTTTGCAAGTGCTTCAGCAAGAGCAGACTTCTTTTCGGGACTTGCTGCGCGATCTAAAATTTTCGGTGCAGGTGCAGGTATTGGTTTTTGTTCAGGTTTTGCAACCTCATCAAGTTGTCCAAGTAAACTATCAAGCGTACTTGAATTTTTAACAGGTTCAGGTTTTTTAACGGGAGCAGGTGTTGGTATTATACTCGGCACAACTCTTGGTACAGGATTTGGTTGATTTCTAAATCCAGTAACCGGAGGTAATGGTTTTTGTACTGCTGGAACCTGACGAACAACCGGTTGAGGTGCAAAATTTCGAGGTGCCACAGGAGTGGTTGGTCTGGGTGCAGGTGTTGAACTTGTCACCACTTCGCTATGAATAACTTTTGCACCATCTTTCTTGGCATAACCGAAAAATTCACGGGCATATTCCTCGACTTCGGCACGTGGTCGTGCAAAATTTTTGCGAGACATTTCAATAACCTGATTCTTCACTGATGTTTGAAGTCTTGGAATCATATCAAGTGACTGCGCAGAAAATGGTTTTGATCCCATCCCGTCAATTTGAAGAGTGATATAAAATTGTCGAAATACAATACTCTGCAGATCGTCTTGAGTAAACACTGGTGCAAAAACTTTTTCCATGAATTCTGCATCAAGTGTTCCCACGCGAAATGCCACAGTCGTTCCCATGTTTCCAAATACCGCATCACGAATAGGTTCTTCCATTTGTGCAATAAACTGATTTGCAATCGTCAAACACAGTTTGTATTTTCGGGCCTCCGACAAAATACTTGCAAATGATTCGTTGGCAAAGTTTTGGAATTCGTCTACGTAAAAATAAAAGGGAGCGACTTGTTTCAAGACATGATTAGGGAGCTCTGCGCGTGACATCGCTGCCAAGTAAATTTTCGTAATTAACATCGCTCCGAGAAGTGGTGCGTTTTGTTCACCAATCATACCTTTGGACAGGTTGATGATGATTATTTTTCGCTCGTCCATTGCCTTGCGGAAATCGAATGTTGATTTTGGTTGACCAATAATATTTCGCACAACTGAGTTTGTCGAAAACTGTCCTACCTTGTTTACAAGTGATCCGACGGCTTCTGACCAGCGTTTGTCATCCCATTTCATCAAGTCTTCGTTCCATGCGTTGCGTACAGCAGAATCAGTAACACATGCGACGACTCGTTTTCGAAAATCTTTATCAGTAAGCATGCGATTAATCGAAAGAATTGTAGAATCTGGGTACTCCAAAAGTGCCATCATGGTGAGGTTCAAAATATACTCCATTCGTCCTGAGAATGCCTCGGGCCAAACTTTTTTAAATACCGACATCAGTCCATCAGTCACGAGATGTCGTTTTTCTGGTCCCGGGTCTTCGAGTGGGTTAAATGCGATTGGCCATTCCATGTCGGATGGATTCAAATAAATGACATCATTTAGTCGCCATTCAGGAATGTAATCAAGGAGTGCATCGGCCGATGATCCGTGCGGGTCAATGAATGCCAAACCGTTTCCATTATTGATATCTTGGACGATCAAATTTTCCAAGAAGGTTGATTTTCCTGTTCCGGTTTTTCCGATGATGTACATGTGTTTTGTACGATCCTCGGGCTTGATACCAAACTTCGTAAGGGTATTTCGAAAGTCCGCTTTTCCAATGTAGGTGATTTGAGGTTGGTCCATATTGGTGATTAGTATATCACCACATTAATCTTTATAACAAGTCATATTATTAGGATTTTGACAAGCTTTTCTTGACCAAATTAAACCTGAGTTTCCTATTTCACAATCCCCTCTTTGTGCACACGTTATACCATGATTTTTTCTTTATTTTTTCTTGATAAAAAATTTATCATGATATAATTAACGAACTATGGCATACGACCAGACACAAAACCAAAATGGTTTCAAGAAAAAGCCTTGGCAAAACCAAGGTCAACAGCAAGGTACCCCATCACCTATTTCTGTACGCAGTCTTCGTATTCCTCCTCAAAATATTGATGCGGAACGCGCTCTTTTGGGTTCTATCATGCTCCGTCCTCTTGGATTAAATGAAATCATGGATTCAATTCATCCAGATTCTTTTTATGTCGAAAAACATCGTCATATGTATCAAGCCATGCTTGAACTTGCTCGTAAAAACGAACCGATCGATTTAGTCTCCATGACGGCAACTCTTCGTGAAAACGGGCTTCTTGATAATATTGGAGGAACAACCTACCTTTCAGAATTATTGAACAATGTTCCAACATCAACGAATATCGAATACTACGCAGCACTTGTTCACAAAAAATCAATGCTTCGTAACTTGATCAGTGCCGGAGACGAGGTTGTTGAACTTGGATTTAATGAAGCTCTCGACATCGAAGAGGTTCTTGATTCTGCAGAAAAACGCGTTATGTCGGTTACAGGCGCAACTGGTAAGGCTCAAAAATTTGAATCCGCAAAAGAAGTCATGCCGGGACTTATCGAACGCTACATGAAAGTGTTCGAGAACAAGGGAGCGGTCCAAGGTGTTCCATCAGGATTTGCGGACTTGGATCGTATTTTGTCAGGATTTCATAAATCAGATTTGATTATTTTGGCAGCGCGACCAGCGGTCGGTAAAACATCGATTGCTCTTAACTTTGCAAAACACGCTGCGATAAACCACAAAATTCCTGTCGGTATCTTTTCGCTTGAAATGTCATCAGAATCTCTTATGGATCGTATTGTATCATCACATTCAGGGGTGGACTCTTGGAAACTTAAAACGGGAAATAATTTAACCGAAGACGAACTGCAGCGTGTTATTGAATCAGCGGGTGAAATTTCACAAGCTCCTATTTTTATTGATGATCAAGGTGGAAACAATGTTCTTAAGATGCGTTCAACGGCTCGTCGGTTGAAATCAGAATACGGACTTGGTCTTATTATCATCGACTACTTGCAGTTGATGTCGCCGACGAAAAATTATGATTCAATGGTAAACCAGATCAGCGAAATTACACGATCTTTGAAATTGCTCGCGCGTGAACTTGATGTGCCAGTTATTGCACTTTCACAGTTGTCGCGTGCTGTAGAATCGCGTGGTGGCGAACCCCGCCTTTCAGATCTTCGAGACTCGGGATCGATTGAACAGGATGCCGACATTGTTATGTTTATTCACAGTGATGATGCGTATAAACCAAAAGATGAACGTACCAATATCAAGAAAATTATTATTGCCAAGCACCGTAACGGTTCAACGGGTGATGTAGAGCTTTACTTTGACGGAAACAAGACTACATTCGTCACGATCGAGAAAAACAACATGGATGATTTTAGTTCTGGTGGCAGTTACTCACAGCACCAAAATCCAAGTGGACCAGACGACTTTTAGGATATGAACCCAATAGATAACCTCACAGATTTGTTTATAAAATTCCCGGGAATTGGACGCAGGCAGGCCAAGCGGTTTGCGTATTTCATCATTCAATCAAACCCAAGTTTTTCCGAACATCTCGCACGTGAGATTTTAAGTGCGCAGAAAAATGTTCGCCTTGACCCTATTAGCTTTCAGTATTTCACACCTAAAAACGCAAATGATATTTATTCACCAATTACCCTTGATTCTAGTCGTGATAATTCCCTACTCATGATCGTTGAAAAAGATGTTGACATTGATTCGATTGAAAAATCCCATGCATATCATGGCAAGTATTTTGTTCTTGGTGGACTTGCACCATTGATTGATACGGATCTTGAATCAACGATTCGTGTCCGAGAACTTGAAAAATTGATTGCTGAAAAATGTTCGAAATCTGAACTCTCTGAAATTATTTTTGCATTATCTGCCAATCCTGAAGGTGACCGCACGACTGATTTAGTTAAACAAAAAATTTCCCCTCTGCAGGAAAAATTTAATTTCAAGACTTCACAACTTGGCCGAGGATTCTCAACGGGAACAGAGGTTGAATACAGTGATGCAAGTACGCTTGCAAATGCTTTGGAGAATAGAAAATAGGTTATCCACAAGACTATTTTACTTCTTTTAAATTAATGATAATATAGGAAACGTAACTAGCGACCGGTGACAAATCCCCGTGTGGGAAAGCCGTAAAAAGCTATCTGGATCTGCTGGCCAAAAAAGCACCGAAAGGTGCTTTGTGCGTTATTCAGAAATAATTATTGAAATTTTTGAAGCAAGAAGATGATATAAACCATTCTTCTTAGTATCACTCGGATCTTCGTGATGGGATCTAATAAGTCCTGCACAAAAATCAGCAAGCCTAAGCAATGGATACGCACGATCGTTTCCGGTTATTAACTTTTTCAAATAGACACCCTTACTCCGAAGAAATTTTTTATACTTACTTTTATAATGAGACGGCTTCTTTCCATCAATAACAAGTATTCCAATTTCTGTTTTTTCAATCAAAAAACCCATTGCTTTTCCATAATCTTCTTCTAAAAAAGGATTTTTAAAAATAACAGCTTTTAAGTTAAAATTAAGTCTTATAATTTTTTTGAGAAACTTTTCTCTAATATTCCAGCCATAATCTGCCCAGTGAAATTCTTTGATATTCATTTCAGATTCTATACGAATAATTTCTGAATCTAGAAATTCCCTATCACTTGTTTCAATAAAAACTAAAGCCACGCAGGATAACCCGCTTGATTTATGAACCCCTGACTCATCAAGAAAAATATATGCCATTTTTACATCATACAAAATCAAGATAAATTTTTGATAAAGAAAAAATAAGGTTTTGCCTTACTTTTTTTATTTCATCACCACTGATTTCGAAATCTTGTAAACTTTCCCTTCTTGTTCATATTCTTCCATAAACGAGTAAATCATGGCAGCGAGGAGTTGTGAAAATGGAACTTTTGTTTCGTATTTTTTTGATCTGCGGAAATTGGCAATCGAACCGATCATGGTCATATAAATTGATTCCTCGACATGCATGCTTACCTCGTCATTGGGACATGCGTATTCATCCAAGATGTACTCTGCAAGAGGCAGATAGCGGTCAAAAATAGCAATAACGTCATAATCTGCTGTAAACATGTCAAATTCCTCTGTTTTTGAGGGTAAATTGAGGGTTTGAGCAAGAGATAAGATGATTGGGTCCATATATTTGTACTATAGCAGAAAAAATAAAACGAGAAAACTAGACAAGATTTTTAAGGAAATTTCTTTTTTCAACAGCTGTCAACGATTTATATTCATTCCATTTTTCAACAGATCCTAAAAAATAAATTTCAGTACCAGCTTTTTCCATCTCATCCAAGACAGAATTGAAAATCTCCTTTGCAATAGGTTTTACTTTTTGATCAGTAACCCATTCATAATTAGATTTTTTCAAATGACTTGAAAAATGCTCTGGTTCAAAAACATATAATGCGCCACCTGTATCTCTTTTTATAAATTCTTCCCTTGTTACTGCAAATGCAGCAAAACACCCACCATTTTCTGTTGGACCAGCTGACCATGATGATCCTTTCCACATATAAGGAATAGCTGCATTTCTATCTGGTGATGCAAAGAAAAAATTGCCTTCAACTCCAACAAAACTATTGGGCTGTGGTTCAAATTCTTCTAATTCTTTATTTGGACTTCCGTGATACAAAAATGGAGGTTTTTCAATTTTATTTTCACCAAAATTAAATGTTTCCATAGTAAAAACTATTCCTTCGGTCTCATTATCGGGAAGAAAATAACATCGCGGAGGTTGTCTTGTTCTGTCATGAGTGCCACAAGACGATCGATTCCCATCCCAAATCCTGTCATTGGTGGCATACCGTGTTCCATGGCTATCAGGAATCGGTCGTCGATTTCCATCGCTTCAGCATCACCTCCTGATTTTGCATCAGATTGTTTTTGGAGCAACTCCCGCTGAACAATTGGATTTACAAGTTCTGTGTATTGATTCGTGATCTCTGCGCCTGCAATAATCAACTGTGCAACACGTGCGGTACCATCAGCGTTTTGCTGTGCAAGAGGTTTAAGTTCTGATGGATAGTCAGTTACGAATGTTGGCTGAATGATATTATTTCGAGAAGATTTCTTATAAATGAAATCAAGAAGATTTCCTCGCCCAAGAGTTTTAAGTTCTTCATCACCCATTCCCCATTTTTTCGCATGTGTACGCAAATCATCGATTGAAACAGATTCCATATCAATATTTGCATTTTGTTTAAGCAAATCAGCAAATTTAACGCGCGTCCACGCACCATCAAAATCAACATCTACGCGATTATCGTCTTTATCAAGTACTGAAAATTGCATTTTACCGATTACATCGCGCGCAATACCTCGTAACAATTCCTCGGTCCACGCCATATTTGTTTCCAAGTCTTCGTATGCCGCATACCATTCGATCATCGAAAATTCTTGGATATGTGTTGGGTCACTTCCCTCGTTTCGGAAATTTTTTCCAATTTCATAAATACGATTGTATCCTGCAACCATCATGATCTTATGTTCAAGTTCAAGCGAAATACGCATCACCATATCAATATCATAATCGTTGTGATGAGTATTGAATGTTTTCGCCATGGCGCCACCTGCTTGATTTTGCAAAATCGGTGTTTCAATTTCAAGGAAATCACGCGTATCAAAAAACGATCGGATGTATTTAATAATCTTTGCGCGGGTTTCAAATCGTTTAAATAATTCCGGATTTACAATCGCATCCAAATATCGCTTGCGCATTTTTTCATCCTCGTC
Source organism: uncultured bacterium (assembly GCA_903873095.1). Lineage (GTDB taxonomy): Bacteria > Patescibacteriota > Minisyncoccia > Phycocordibacterales > UBA1006 > CAIXMG01. Next base: position 271 of record CAIQMU010000021.1, on the reverse strand, counting down.
TTCGAGCCCGTAATGTTCAGATGGAATTGGAAGAAGTGCCTTACTTGCCATTTTCCACGTATTCACAAGAAGACTTGGTTCACCACGTTGTGTCACAAATAATGCTCCTGTTACGGAAATAAAATCCCCCAAGTCTACGCATTCGCCAAACAAATTAAACAAAGATTCCTCAATTTCGTCTTTTTTAATGACGATTTGGAATTTTTCTGTTCCATCAAAAAGTGTTGCAAACATAATTGCACCCTGACCACGCAGTGATAAAATTCGCCCT
>CAIQMU010000020.1 GCA_903873095.1 uncultured bacterium | reverse complement strand
TGTGGACATCCCACACTTTTTACTAATCCCAATTCAAACTTCCACCTGATTTGTATTCCGTAACACGCGTCTCGAAGAAATTCTTCTCTTTTTTGAGATCGATAATTTCCGACATCCACGGAAATGGATTCTCGACATTGTACACATTCGCAAGTCCAAGTCGCTCGAGTCTTCGATCGGCAACATATTGAACATACTGAGAAACAGCTTCTGCGTTGAGTCCCAAGATTCCTCGTGGTAAACAATCCTTGGCATAAATAATTTCAAGTTCTACCGCGCGTTTAATATTTTCTATAATTGTAGATTTAAGTTCTGCAGTCCAAATATCTGGATTCTCCTCGATAATGGCTGTGATCAAATCCATTCCAAATGCCAAGTGAACTGACTCGTCGCGCAAAATAAATTGAAACTGTTCACCAATTCCAACCATTTTGTTTTGACGCATAAACGAGAGCATCATGACAAATCCCGCATAGAAGAAAACCCCTTCCATGATCACATAATACCCAATAAGATCATGTACGAATTTTTGTTTATTTTCCAAAGTATCTGTCGTGAAATTCGGATCCATGATTGACTTTGTCATGTTTACAACAAACTCATCTTTTTCATGAATTGATGGAATTTTATTGTAGGCATTGTAAACATCATCTGGTGCAATACCGAGTGATTCGCAGCAATAAATAAATGTGTCTGTATGAATCGCTTCTTCATATGCCTGACGAAGAAGATACTGGCGACATTCTGGATTTGTTACGTTTTTATAAACATTCAAAACAATGTTGTTCGCAGTAAGTGATTCGGCAGTACTGAAGAATCCCATATTCCACATGATGAGTCTACGTTCGTCATCAGTAAGACCATTTGCGGATTTCCAGGTTTCAAAATCCTTCTGCATGTTCACCTCATCAGGAACCCAGTTGTTGTTGACGCCGTTTTTGTAATGCGTTCGCGCCCACTTGTATTTGATCGGAAGGATCTTGTTTGGATCCGTCGTTCCGGCGTTTAAAATAAATTTTTCTGACATATATGAACCTCACCCGGTCGACTTCGTCGCCCACCCTCTGCCTTTCAGGAGAGGGTTCTGCTTCGGTAGACCGATATGAGAAATTAACTTTTAGAAAAATATTCGACTATTTTCTTATAAAGACCTTATCTTGTTGCATATAATTTATATGCTTTATTAAAAATTTTTATCACTTCAGAGTCCGCTCTTCGAGAAATATATTCTTCCAAAACAGAATGATCTGATGTTTCGGGAAATTTACTATCATTTTTTATATCTAAGGCTAAATCTCCCATTTCACCATCTTTTGAACCAAACTGGTTTATGAACCACTCTTTAAATAACATATACTTCAAAAAATATTACCTACTAAACACTGGCGCGGAACCCTCCCCTTCCAGGAGAGGGTGGGCGCCGTGAGGCGACCGGGTGAGGTTTTACTGACAACTCTCACACACCTCACCTGCTATAACCACAGCGGGTTTTTTCATGACGAAATCTGATGGAACAGAATCTTCTTGTTTTGGTTCAACTGCCGATTCAACAGGAGTTTCAACAGATTTTTTAGAATCCATATTTGTTCCTTGTGATTTAATATCCGTCGTTGTTTTTTCAATCGATGATGCACCAAGTGTTCGCAAGTAATACGTCGTTTTAAGTCCCATCTTCCACGCATCCATATACGTATCAGAAATAACTCGTCCTGACGTAGTGTTGAGGAAAATGTTAATCGATTGCGATTGATCAATCCACTTACCTCGATACGCAGCATGCAAAATCACCCAGTGAGAATCAATCTGAAATGCTTCCTTGTATTTATTTCGAATCGTTTCTGGAATTTCCAAGATCGTTGAAATATTTCCATCGAGCTGTTTAATTTTTTCAAGCATACGATCATTCCATAGTCCAAGTTTTTCCAAGTCATTCACAAGGAAATCGTTTACACACGTAAAGTCTCCACTGAAGTTTGATTTCACGAACAAGTTTTTGTAAATCGATTCAACTGATGGTGTACAACCAGAAATGTTTGCAATGGTTGCAGTTGGCGCAATCGCCATCGTGTTTGAATTACGCATTCCATATTGTTTTACCGCATCACGTACAACAGTCCAATCCATCGATTCTGTTGGTGCAATTCCCGTTAGAATTCCTCGCTCTTGTTCAAGTAATTTAATCGTATCAACTGGGAATAATCCTCGATCCCATTTTGAACCCTTGAATGATTCATAAGAGCCTTTTTCTTTTGCAAGCATCGCTGAATTGTAAATCGCATGATACGAAACGAATTCCATCAACTTGTCAGAAAATGCAACCGCTTCGTTTGAATCAAAATTCAAATTCATTTTATAAAATACATCCTGTGTTCCCATAATTCCAAGTCCAACAGGGCGATGTTTGATATTTGAATACTTGGCTTCAGGAATTGGATAAAATGAAATATCAATCACATTATCAAGCATGCGCATCGCTGTCTTGATTGTTGTTTCCATGAGCGCAAAATCGATAGCATTTCCTGTCATGTGACGAGGCAAGTTAAGTGAACCAATGTTGCACACAGCTGTTTCTGTTGCCGAAGTGTTGAGTGTAATTTCTGTACACAGGTTCGAACCATGAACAACACCAACATGGTCTTGAGGACTGCGGATATTACTTGGATCTTTGAATGTAATCCAAGGATGTCCTGTTTCGAAAATCATCATGAGCATCTTGCGCCACAAATCAGCCGCTTTGACTCGTTTAAACATTTTAATTTCCCCTTCGTCGGCAGATTTTTCGTAAGCAACATAAGCTGCCTCGAATTTCTTGCCGTAGATATCATGTAAATCTGGAGTTTCTTCTGGTGAAAACAGTGTCCATTCACCGTTTTCGGCAACACGCTTCATAAACAAGTCTGGAATCCAGTTTGCTGTATTCGTGTCGTGTGTTCGTCGTCGTTCATCACCTGTGTTCTTTCGCAGATCCAAAAACTCTTCTATATCCATGTGCCATGTTTCAAGATACACAACGGTTGCTCCTCGACGTTTTCCTGAACGATTAATAGACGCTGTTGTTGCATCAACAATTTTGAGAAATGGAATAACTCCTTGAGATCCTGTATTAATCGTTTTAATCCAGGCATTGGTTGCGCGAATATTTGTCCAATCATTTGCAACACCTCCAGAATATTTTGAAAGCTGTGCGTTGTCTCCAATCACCTTGAAAATGTGAGCCAGGTCATCGTTGGTCGTAGACAAGAAACATGAAGACATTTGCGCATGTTTTGTTCCACTGTGAAGAAGTGTCGGAGTTGAAGGAACATAGAGCATTCGAGAAAGGGTGTGATAAAACTCGATTGCAGTTTCTGTTGGGTTTTTTTCAAGAAGCGACATTCCCATCGCAACACGCATCCAAAAATACTGTGGCGTTTCCAAGAATTTCTGCTGTTCAGTACGAGCAAAGTAACGATCATATAATACCTGAAGGCCCATAAATTCAAATAACGCATCACGCTTTGGATCCATTGCGGAAGCCAATTTTGCCAAGTCAAAATCACCGAGTTTTTTATCATAGCGTTCTTCCTTGATACCAAGTGCAATCATTTCTGGAAACTTTTTCTCGTGCATCATGGCAAAATGACTTGCGTATTCATCTGTTCCTAATACTTCCTTGTACAAATCATTTGCAAGGAATCTGGCCGACACATTACTGAAAATCGGATCCCGTTCAACAAATGGCTTCAGTGCCAAGATGATCGCCTTGGTAATTTCACTGGTTGTCATCCCGTCGAAAATATTTAGTTTTGCGCCCGCCAAAACTTTTTCTACAGGAACAAGACCATCTTCAAATGACGAGGCGACGTTTTTAATCGCAATCTCGATTTGCGCAACATCAAATGGTACGATTTTTCCCGATCGTTTCTTTACGGTAATTTCTGACTTGTTTACACGATCGAGCATTGCATCCTGTTTTTCCTTGCGAATTTCCGCACGACGTGCACGATACAAAATGAATGATTTTGCCACTTCAAAATCACCTTTTTGCGCAATGACTCGTTCCACAATGTCTTGAATCTGTTCGATGTTTGGAATCTTGGCATGAGGAGCCATTTCATCGGTGTCATACTTGTATTCAAGCTCAAAAACAACTTGATTCGTCATTGTTTCAAGTTCGATATCAGTGATCGACTTCTTCTCTTCCAAGTAAGCCAGACGAATGGCGTTGGTGATGCGCGATGAATCAAACGTAGCGATTGATCCTGATCGTTTTTTGACAAGTGTGATGGGCATAAAGGTACAAGTGGTTAGTAAATCTAATAGACTTGAATTGTACTCCTGAAGTAAAGAACAAGTAAACTTTTTTGGAGTAAAATCCAAAGTTGAAAACAAAAAAAATCCCCTGTAAAACAGGGGACAAATAGGGGCTATTTTTTAAGGAAATTTGAACTGTTATCCACAGTAAACTTTTTGCAAGTGGGGTTATGCACACTTACATATGTTTTATAGAAAGTGAATAATCCCCAACTCTTGTTCTACGTAATTTCCAAAGCACGGCCCCTGTACCTAGTTTTTTACCAAGTTCATCGGCAATCGCTCTAATATAGGTTCCACCAGAGACTGAGATAGTAAACGAAACAGTGGTAAGGGTGTTGTCTCCCCCTTTTAGGGGGAGTGGCCGAGGCTCTGCGAGGCCGAGGGGGTACGAACC
>CAIQMU010000019.1 GCA_903873095.1 uncultured bacterium | reverse complement strand
TACTATGTGCACATGGATCCAAAAACTTCTAAACTCATTACCCAAAGCAAAAAATCATCCTAGTCCCACTTCAAATAAACAAAAAATTTCTTATGGTGAAACACCTGAAGAGATCATTAACTACTTTGTGAATCTCATCAGATCTAAAAATATTTTTTATCATTCAATGATTCAAGGAAAAAGATTTGATTTAGACACATTTGAATCTCATTTCACAAAAGAAGGATTTGTTGTAGAAAAAGGCTTCTCAAGTTTCATCAAATTTAACATTGATAAAAACAAGAGGGTTTGTATCTCATATTATCATGATGATGAAGATGGACATTGTCTGAAAATTAATCTTCAGAATATCCAGACAGAGCAATATCTTTGGGGAGCACACTATTATCAATAAACTAAAACCTCCACTTGGAGGTTTTTTAAATAAGCCCAGCACTTCGAAATACATTTTCGTACTGTTTACGAACTAATTCTTTTTGTCGCTCTGTCAGATTATACGACGCACCCTCGTGGGCAATAACATTACGCAACTTATGCGCCTCCCATGCAGATTGAATCGTAGGAAAATCATTAATTTTAATCGATTTCAATTTTTCACCAAGCCCCTCCCCTGTATAACCCAAACTTGTCACGAGTTCATCAAGCATTGCATCAGCATCAATAATCGCAGCGCGCCAATCATTTTGATTTTGTGATGCAAAGTGCGCAGCAATAGCTACCCATCTCTGATTCTTCAGTTCACTTTTTGGAACCGGTTTTACAAAGTGCCCACTGTAACTTGCATTAAGTTCCTGATCAACCTCATGAATACGTACACGAATATATACTGCCCATACAAACAAAATTAAAAATAAAAATGTAAGGATTGTAAGGAGCCACGAACCAATCGAATGAATAATTCCTGCATAATCAGTACTTCCTGTTACTGTTTGAGTTTGCCCTCCTGTCAAAATAAAATTTTTCACAAAAATCAAAAAGTCGTAAATTTTTACGAAGATCCATTCGAGGTTGATATACGGAACATTTGAAGCCTGAGGATTCATATCTTTATTGTAGCAAAATTCTTGCAAGAAAAAACCTCTTTATGAGGTTTTTTCAAAATCTTGTGTAATATCAAACAATGCATCCTCTTTTCCTTGATTTGCCGTAAATTGAATTCCAAACGGAAGACCTTGACTGTCTTCTCCTGATGGAATTGAAATAGCTGGCATGTGACAAAGATTCGCCGTTACAGTGAAAATATCTGCCAAGTACATCGAAAGTGGATCTGATTTCTCACCTGGCTTAAATGCTGTTGTTGGTGTTGTAGGTGTCAGTACAAAATCTACCCCTCCGCCGGCTGGCGGATTAAATACTTTTTCAAAATCTGATTTAATCAAGCTTCGCACCTTGAGCGCCTTGTTATAATATGCGTCATAATATCCAGCAGACAGCACATATGTTCCAAGTAAGATACGGCGACGAACTTCTTTACCAAATCCATCATGTTTTGTTTTCATGTATGTCTCGAGTAAATCTTTGCCTGGTGCACGGAACCCATAACGCATTCCGTCTAGTCGTGACAAGTTCGTTGAAACTTCTGCGGGCATCACGATGTAATATACCGCAAGGCCGAGATGCGCATTTGGAAGTTCGATATCTCGAATTTCGTATCCTGCATTTTTTAATTTTTCAATTGATTCTTCAAAATTCTTTTTGACTTCTGGATCAATACCATCCATGTCGAGTAAGTGTCGTGGTACGCCGATGACGCCTCGTTCGGCCCCCTCTTTTAGAGGGGGTAGGGGGTGTGTTGTTGCTGATAGCTTCACTCGTGTTTCATCAGTTAATGTCTGCGCATCGAGCGTATCAAACCCCTTAATTGCATCGTACACAATTTTTGCGTCCGCACTGTTTTTTGCAAACGGACCAATTTGATCAAGTGAAGAACCCATTGCGATCGCACCTGATCGCGACACGGCACCATACGTTGGATACATTCCAACAATTCCGCAGAATGCTGCTGGTTGGCGAATTGATCCACCTGTGTCTGTTCCAAGGGCGAACAAGCACATATCTGCCGCAACTGCTGCAGCTGAACCTCCTGATGATCCTCCTGGAACACGTGACATGTCTCGTGGATTTTTTGTCATGCCATATGCCGAGTTTTCAGTACTTGATCCCATGGCGAATTCGTCCATGTTTGTTCGTCCGACTGGAATTGCGCCGACTTCATCTAATTTTTTAATCACGGTTGCTGAATAACTTGCTGTGTAGTGTTCAAGTATTTTTGATGATGCTGATGCAATGCGCCCTTCAACTAAAATATTATCTTTCACTGCATACGGAATTCCTGTAAGCATTGTTGCTGTCCCCCCGTCAATCATTTTTTGCGCACGCAAAATTCGCTGTGGTTCGTCCCAAAATTCCAAGAATGCATGAATGTCTCCATTTAAACTTTTTGCATGATCAAGATAC
>CAIQMU010000018.1 GCA_903873095.1 uncultured bacterium | reverse complement strand
CGGAGGGGTAATTAAATAAAAAGAGGGAATTAAAAATGTAGAGGTGGTATAAAACAAGAAATTTCCCTATGCTCAAAGTATCAGAAAAAATACCCTTTGTACAGGGTTATCCTTTATATAGCTCGCTATGTGTACCAATGCGAACAAATTTAAAAATGTTAGGTGATATAAATTTAAAAATAGCACGGTAATCTCCCGTAATATTGATACTTTCATGTCCATAATATTTCCCACGAAGAAGATGTCGTTTGAGAAGAATATTATATTGGTCAATAATAAACATATCTAAACGATCAAGGAATTTTTCTTTAATAGTATTTGGCAGTTTTTTAAATTCCTTATCAAATTGTTTTGATTGTATGATAAATGGATTTTCCATGCCATACACTATAAACCACATCGATAAAGGAAAAATAAAGATTAATTAAAGAGATTGGAGATGTTTTTTAAATTCCTCAGGTGTAAATTTTTTCATCTTACCAGATTTGAGCTCTCGTTCTGATTGTCTAATTGCTCGAATAGTTTCCTTGTTAGGAATCAAAGGTTTCAGGGTAATTGATTCAGACATAAGCATTTCTCGAACAGCTTGTTCAAGGAGGAAAGATGTTGAAACACCTAAAGAGGCCGCCTTTTTCTGCACGGCTGTTTTGATTGAGGGATCAGTTTTGAAATTCATGAGAGCTGTTTTCATAGGTATTACTTATTATATACAAAGTAATATCTTTGTCGAGGGGGTATTGGGGATAAAACGTCAAAGTAGTTTGACAATGAAAGAGGTTGTGCTAATAATAGAGTTATTCTTTAACAAAAAAATATAAACAAGTATGAAAAAGAACATTTTCAAAACAGTAACAATTCTCGCGCTTACCTTTGCGGTTTGGTTTATCGGTTTCAAAATCGGTTACAACGAAGGTGCCTTTAAGGCATCAAGTAAGTATAACGATATGGCTGGTGGTTATATCGACCAGTTCGAAAGACCTGTCTATCTGACCGATCAGCAAGCCATCAACAAAAACGTAAAGGATGCCTCTGATATGGAAAGTATGGAGCGCTATGGTAGAAGGGTGATGTACACAGGCCAGTTTCTTTTGATTAAGTAATTACTTTCTCAGGAAAGTAAAATCCCGAACATTTGTTCGGGATTTTTTTATGGAAACTTTTATCGTTTTGTAATCACTTTATCAACGATTCCATATCTCACCGCCTCGTCTCCACTCATCCAATAGTTTCGATCGGCGTCTTTCTCGACTTGTGCAAGGGTCTTGCCTGTATTCTTGGCAAGCATTTTGTACAAGACAGAACGAATCTTTAAAATATTTTCAGCTGCGATTGCAATATCAGAGGCTTGTCCTTCTGCACCACCGAGTGGTTGGTGGATCATCACTTCAGAATTTGGTAAAACAAATCGTTTTCCTTTTTGTCCGGCTGACAAAATCATGGCCCCCATACTTGCTGCCATTCCAACACAAACCGTTGAAACGTCACACTTGATAAAGTTCATGGTATCAATGATTGCAAGTCCTGCGTGTACTGCACCACCCGGAGAATTTACATAGAGTGTAATATCTTTTTTATTATCCTCACCTTCGAGGAACAAAAGTTGCGCAGTAATTAAACTTGCGATTTCATCATTAACCTGGCCAGAAAGAATTACAATTCGATCTTTAAGTAACCGCGAGTAAATATCATACGCGCGTTCACCTTGAGATGTTTTTTCAAGGACTGTGGGAATTAAATATGACATAAAAATATAAATGGGAATATAACGTTAGATTAATGGCCGAACCTGTTCAGAAAAATCAATAAATCAGAAAAGCCTTTGGAAATATAGCATGAAATGAAAGGTAGGGGAATTACTTGACAAGTAATCATAATTTTGTTATGGTTGATGTTCAGTTCTTTTTTATAACCTTATAATATTTTTTTAAATGGAAAAATTCAACAACAAGAGTCCTGTCTTAGTAGTAGTTTCGTTTACTGATGATAAAAAAGCCGGTGTCGGAAGTAGTGTTTTTTGGTCAGCTGTTTGTGATGCGTTGACGGATCCCGTATCAAATAATTTTGATAATCCGTTTACATTTGTACAACATGATCAGTCTTATGATATAGGGATCCATGTATTTCCTGAATATCAAGGCAACGATTTCGTATGTAAATGTGTTTTCACTGGACGCATTGGTAGTATGATTAGTATTGCGGAGATCAAATACTTCCGTGAACCTTACGTTCTACTGATGAATCACTTCAAGAATGATGTTGCTAAAAACGTACGTATCATTCTTGAAAAAACAAAAGAGCTTTCTTTAGTATTGGCCACCCAACGTTCATTTATTGAACATAATGAACACGCAATCAAAGTTATCTTTCCCAAAAAAATGGAAACACACGAACCTACTTTAGCTTAATATTAAAACAAAACGCACCACTTTCGTGATGCGTTTTTTAATTTCGTCTTACTTCAATCCCTCCAAATACTCAAACGCTTTTGCGTTAGTTAAGATTTGGGTTACATAAGCGCGGACGCGGTCTTCTGAAACATCTTGCGAATCCTTGTACATCTCAAGAATCTTTGCGACCTCGGCTTGGATTTCAGAATCACTTGGTTCAAGTTTTTCATTTGTTGCGACCTTGTCCAAGATGAGCTGCATCTTTGCACGTTTTTCAGCGTTAATGCGCCATTCTGATTTGAGTGATTCCTCTGTTTTTTCGATTCGTTTCAAGTAATCATCCATCGTCATTCCTGCCATTGAAATATCGTATGCAAATTGCTGCATCATCTTGTCGAGTTCCGCATCAACCAATACATCAGGCAAATCAATTTTTGAATTCTCGATAATTCCATCGATCATGGCAACACGTTTCTTTTCTGATTCTTGGCGGGTTTTTTCTGCCTTGATATTTTCTTTCATTTTTGTTTTGAAATCTTCAACTGATTCAAATGCACCAAGTGTTTTTACAAATTCATCATCAAATGCTGGGAGATCTTCATCTGCAATATTTGCATGATTGTGATCATGGT
>CAIQMU010000017.1 GCA_903873095.1 uncultured bacterium | reverse complement strand
GTTTCGAATGCTGTTTCAGCAAATAACAATCATATGTAATTTAAAAAACCAAGTCCTAGGACTTGGTTTTTTGGCGCGTTTTATTTTTTATTAATGAGAGTATAATGGGGTATATGAATTTAAACCCATTTAACAAACCACCTTTGAACAATCTTTTTAATAAAAAAGAGAATGCGCCCGTTCAGAATTTAGAAGCATCAGAAGAATCTCTTACGTTATCACAAGAAGCGGAAGCCAGGCTTGATTCAGCTTGGTCAGCTCTTAAAAAGAGCCTTATGGTAACAGTGGGTACAATTGTTCTCATGGGAGGTATTTCTGAGAATGCACAAGCCGAAGTTCATTTAACTGAGAAAAAAGAAGAGTTTTTAAAATCAGCTGAAAACTTCCGTCAAAAAAATATTGATAACGAACAAGCTGTCTTTGATTATGTTAAAGCTTTACCTGCAAAAGATTCTACTGTTGTTGATGGTGTAATGACTTATTCCAAGACGGTTAAGTTTGGAGACCAGATTGTTCGTGTTCGATATGAAGGAGACAAACCTGTAGCTTTTTCAAGTAAAAAAGTAACGGGTGACAAAGAAGTTATTGTATATGATGGTTTATCTCGAGTAAACAAAGACGGCAAAGTGACCAAGGAAGAACTCGATGGTCGAGTAGACAGTGTTGAGTATCGTACTATTGTTGGTTTTAACGAAACGACAAAAAAGGTAGAGAAAAAAGTTGAAAAAGCTTATGGATTTCAAGAGGTTAATAATGGTAAAATTATTGTCACAGGGATGACTTCTCATACGGAAGGTGAGGCAGGACAGGTTTTTGTTGATTCTCAAAAAGTCCTAACGGAAACACTCGAAGCAGCTGCAGCAAAAACAAAAGAAACAACCCAAGTTAACTAGTTCAAAAACCTCCGAAAATCGGGGGTTTTTCGTTGGTTGGGCTTATCCCCAAAGATTCTTCCTCTAGGGTGTTGACTTTAAATTTCGTTCGTATATACTACTCCTCGCCACTTAATTTTAAGAGGCACAGAACCTTGTAAACAGAAATGCATTCCGCACAAAGATTTGTCTGGCGGGGCTTGTTAATTCAAGTCCCGTGGGACACTGTTATCCGTGCGAGAATGATTGAAAACGGGTCGGGAAAACAGTAGTAATATTGTTGTTCCTGATTTCGTATAAATACAGGTAATAGTACGCAAGTACTAATTACGTATTTTCACACAAAGCAAATTTAGAACAGTTCTGTTTATCTAGACAATAAACAAAACTAACCCTGCTACGCATAAAGCTACGCAGGGTATAAAAAGTCCTCGGCACAGCCGAGGCAAGCACATAAAAAATTAAAGTGTGTTACTTGTTAATTTTTAAATTTCCTAATAGGAAATTTAAGGGCGTAGAGTGGATGCCTAGGTTCTTGGAAGCGATGAAGGACGCGACAGCCTGCGATAAGGTTCGGGGAGGCGGCAATAGCCTTTGATCCGGACATTTCCGAATGGGGAAACCCTCTGCGGGTTATACCGCAGAATCTGACAGCTGTCAGATGCTGACTCGGGGAAGTGAAACATCTCAGTACCCGAAGGAGAAGAAAACAATAGTTATTTCCCAAGTAGCGGCGAGCGAAACGGAAAAAGCCCAAACCATGTTGACCTCGGTGCGTTTAAATTTATTTGAACATACCGAGGTACATATGGGGTTGTAGGACATGAATATCATTTAGTTGAGAGAAGTAAAAAATTCAAGCGTTAGGTGATGTATCTGGGAAGATACGGCATAGAGGGTGATACCCCCGTAACCGAAAACGTTCGAACTTCTTTGTTCATGCTCCTGAGTACTTCGAGACACGAATAGCTCGGAGGAATTTGCCGGAACTAACCGGTAAGGCTAAATATTCCAAGAAACCGATAGTGAACTAGTACCGTGAGGGAAAGGTGAAAAGAACCCCGATGAGGGGAGTGAAATAGACCTGAAACCCTACGCCTACAAGGAGTCAGCGCCCTGCGTCGCGAAAGCTAAGCAGGGTCATGGCGTGCCTATTGAAGAATGAGCCAACGAGTTGATGTATGCGGCCGGCTAAGCGCCATAAACGCGCGGAGCCACAGCGAAAGCGAGTCTGAATAGGGCAAAATTATGGTCGTACACATCAGACCCGAAGCCAGGTGATCTACCCATGGGCAGGTTGAAGTTCATCGAAAGATGAATGGAGGACCGAACCAATAAGCCGTTCAATACTTTTGGATGACCTGTGGGTTGGAGTGAAAAGCTAATCGAACCTGGTAATAGCTGGTTCTCTCCGAAATATCTTTTGGGATAGCGTCGCGTGTTCCCTCTGGGGGTAGAGCACTGGATGGTTTCAACAGGGAGCAATCTCGTGAAACCTATCAAACTCCGAATACCAGAGGTCAGAGCGCGGCAGTTAGACAGTGGGGGCGAAGCTCCACGAGTCGAAACGGAAACAGCCGTCGATCTCTAATTAAGGTCCCTAAATTCATGTTAAGTACACGTAAGGAGGTCAGATTTCTTAAACAATGAGGATGTTGGCTTAGAAGCAGCCATCATTTAAAGAAAGCGTAACAGCTCACTCATCAAGAGATTTGGCGCCGCAAATGATCGGGGTTAAACATGATACCGAAGTTGAGGGCTTGCAATTTATTGCAAGCGGTAGG
>CAIQMU010000016.1 GCA_903873095.1 uncultured bacterium | reverse complement strand
ACTGTTCGGGGTTCTTCTGGGATCCTTTATGGGAATTACAAGTGAAAAAAATAATGAATCGGAAGTCGTAACATCATTTATGAATGATCCAAGGACGAGCTTCTTTGGAATTCTTGGTATTACTCTTTTGATTGTCGTAATAATTTTTGCTCTCTATATAGAGACAAGAAAAATGATTGGAGGAGTTTATGCTGTCAAAGGTGTGAATGCAGAAAGTGCTCAAAATCTTGAAGGTGCAGTTAATGATTTTACACTTGCTACAGCATTTGCCCAGGATGATCTTTATGATCGAGAACTCTCAGCTCTTACGGTTGAAAAAGTAAATCAATTAACCTCAACGATTACTCAAGCAAATCATGATGTTGTTGCAAAACAAGCAGAATCAATTCTTGGTACAGCTCTTTCATATGCTCAATCAGCAGTAGCTATTAATAGTGCAGATTATCAAAATTGGATTGCTGAAGGAAATATATATCGAACACTCGTGACACTTGGTATTTCTGATGCTGCTGGAAATGCAGCAACGGCATATACACAGGCTCAGAAACGAAATCCTCATGATCCAGAGATGTTCTTATTATTTGCACAGCTTGACTTAGCACAATCTGATACAGATGGAGCTCTCTCAAAAATTGTGCAATCAATTAATTATTATCCAACAACAGAGGCATATATTCTACGTGCACAAATTCAAATTTCAAAACAAGATTATAGTGATGCAATTGTTTCGATGACTGAAGCCTTAAGGCTTGATCCATATAATGCAACTACGGCGTATCAACTAGGACTTTTGTTCTATCAACAGAATGATTACGCTCATGCGATTTCTGCATTCAAGGTTGCTATTTATGATAATGGATCATTTGGTCTTGCGTATGGATACCTAGGAGTTTCTTATGAAAAATCAGGTGATATAACAGATGCAAATACAATATACGCTTATATGCGTACAAAAAGTGATCAAGCTGACACTTTGATTAATCAGATTAAGAATGGTGCAACAACTACAACGAGCTCGACTTCTTCTACAAATTCAGGACAAACATCAACATCTACATTACTTCCAAGTACCTCAAAATCGACACCTAAACAAGTTGCGCCGACGGCGAAAAAGAAATAAAATACACAGGCAATGGTTTCTAAAATTTTTAAATTTTTAAATCGTGAATCCTCTGGCGTAAACGAAGCAGCCCTGTTACTTGGGCTGTTTACGTTTTTATCACAGATTTTCGGATTGGTTCGTGATCGGTTACTCGCGAGTTATTTGGGAGTAGGCCCTTCACTTGATTTGTATTATGCAGCGTTTAAAATTCCTGATTTTTTGTATGTATCGGTTGCGACACTTGCGGCGATCACCGTAATGCTTCCATACTTGTCATCTCGTTATGGATCCGGTGATGAAGACTCTGTTAAGAAAACAAAGATCTTTTTTAATCAAGTTTTCACCGTATTGTTTGGTTTCCTCGGGATACTATCACTTGTTTTATTTATCGTGATGCCACTTTTGGCGCATGCAATTGCACCAGGGTTTTCAGGTTCTGAATATGTAAAACTTGTCATGATGAGTCGTGTGATGCTGCTTCAGCCGATTATTGTTGGTCTTTCGAATTTATTTTCATCAGTCACGCAAATGTTCCGTAAGTTTTTTGTGGCGGCACTTTCGCCGGTCATGTACAACTTGGGAATTATCATTGGCGTAATCTTTTTCCTGCCACTCTTTGGAACAATGGGACTTGCGTACGGTGTGGTTCTTGGGGCAGTGCTTCATCTTGCCATTCAAATACCGATTCTTGGATTTCATGGATTTATTCCAAGATTTGTCAGGAATATTTCATGGTCTGATATTAAATCTGTTGTGCTTGTTTCTGTTCCACGAACGATAGGTCTTTCAGTTTCAAGTTTTACGGCTGTTATTTTGACATCACTCGCGTCCACTCTCGCAACAGGTTCAATTGCGATTTTCAATCTGACGAATAACATGCTCAATATTCCGATTGGTATTATTGGTATTTCGTATTCAGTTGCATCATTTCCAACACTTGTAAAACTGTTTCAATCAAACGAACGTGCGAAATTTGCCGATCATATTGTCGAGGCAACACGTAAAATTATTTTACTCGCTGCGCCGATTACGGTGTTGTTTATTGTCCTTCGTGCGCAAATCATTCGTGTTATTTTGGGCGCGCACTCGTTTTCATGGAACGATACAAGAATTGCGGCGGCGTGTCTTGCACTGTTTGTTATCGGAATGGTGTGCGAAGCTCTTGTTTATTTGTTAGTCCGAGGATATTACGCGATTGGAAATACTAAAACACCACTGCTGTGGAATTTCATCGGTGAAATTTTCACAATTGTTCTTGCAATTGTTTTTGTGTGGATGTTCCGTACCATTCCGGCATTTGGAAACATGTTTGTGACCGTGCTTCGTCTGCAAGGTGTTCCAAACTTGGAAATTCTTGCACTTCCGTTTGCGTTCTCACTTGGAAATATTTTGAACTTCTTTACATTGTGGTACGTATTCGTGCGCGATTTTCCTGATGCGAAAACGGCACCTGTTTGGAAAACAATTTTTGAAGCAACAACGGCCTCGCTTGCGCTCGGCCTCGCGTCTTACGCAACTCTTCAACTTACAGCACTCATATTTAACCAGCAAACATTTTGGGGAATCTTTATGCAAGGCACAGTCTCCGCAATCGCTGGTATTATTGTTGCTGTGATCGTTTTGCGTATTATGGGTAATCGTGACATCCTCGACATTTGGCATGCGATGAAGAGAAAGTTTTGGAAATCGAATGTAATTCAAGAAGTGGGGGAGGCTGTTGACAATTAGGTGTTATTTTGGTATTTTGATTTCAAATTTCATCACCTTAAACAATTACACATGATTGATTTTATATTAAATCATTACATCTTGACGGCGTTTTTTATAATTATTATTTTCGGAGCGTATCATATTGTTAATGAATATGAACGCAGACATAGACTTCGGGAGAAGACGAGGAACGAACCACTTAATATGTTGTCCCAAGAATTTCTGGGGTGCGTTATTCAGGTAATGGATCGTTACAATCCGAAGAATGCGGAACATCGCTGCGAGGTGATCCTTAAAACAGGAGAGGTTCCTTCAAGAAATATGCACGAAGGAGACAATTTCTTTGTTAAAGGAAACCATTTGTCGAGATATCGTGGGAAAGACGATTGTTACAGACTCATTAAGAGAGGGTCAACATTTCTGTTTGAGAACATAACATGAGAAGGTTCATCTTAATTTTATTAAAAGCTCCAAGAGGGCTTTTTTT
>CAIQMU010000015.1 GCA_903873095.1 uncultured bacterium | reverse complement strand
CGGCGATGTAATCTGCAGGAGCTGGATCAAAATTTACCGGACCGCCAAGTGTGTGATCTTGTGCGATTGGCATGCTTCCTGAATCGAACCAGACGTCCATGACTTCTGGTGTGCGATAAAGTTTTTCACCATCAAGTTCAAGTTCAACTTGATCAATATAGGGTTTATGAAAATCGAGTTCGTAGTTTTCATTGTGTGGAAGTGGGATAAAATCAAGATCTCGAACCTCTGCATTATCAAATGGAAAATGAACTGCTGGAGTATTCAAAATATCTTGATATGTAAATCCTTCTGCAACTAACGAAAGTGCTCGCGCTGTGGCATTGTGACTCACGATCAAAATATTTTTTCCTTCATATTGTTTTTCAATGTCATACAAGAAGTCCCCTGCTCGATTTACAACTTGTGAAAACGATTCTCCGTTTGGGGCTTGAAATGTATAACGATTTTCTGAACTGTTTCGTGCATCAAAATAATCTTGAATGACTTTTCCTTGAAATTCTGGACCAACTGCCCACTCGGAAATTCTCTCGTCAAAAATAACATTATTGAGATCAAACCCAATTTCCTTGGCAACAATTTCCATTGTTTCGCGTGTTCGCAAAAATGGTGATGCAATGACTACGTCAATATTCATTTTTTTCACAAGTTCTGCTGAACGTGTAACTTGTTTTTTTCCTTCATCAGTTAAATGGTTTTCGGGATCACCAATACAATCCCATAAATGGTTTACATTACTGTGTGCCTGCCCGTGTCGCATGACAAAATACTTGTTGTCTGATTTCTTGGCGTATTTTTTGATATCGGAAATTCTTGAAATGATAACTTTATGTTTCTTCTCACCCGTCTCCCAAACAGGAAGAGGTGTTCCCCAATAACGATCACGCGAAATCGCCCAGTCCTTGATTCCGTCCAACCATTCACCAAAACGCCCCTCTTTGATATGTTCTGGTTCCCAATTAATTTTCTCATTTGCATCAAGTAATTGCTGTCGCAATTTTGACATGTTGAAATACCACGATGTTCGCGCGTAATAAATCAGCGGTGTGTCACATCGCCAACAGTGCGGATAACTGTGCAAATAATTTTCTTTCTTGAATAATAATCCTCGTGCCGTTAAGTCATTAATGATATCTACCGTAAGTGTCGGCTTGCCGTTTTCATCTGTTTCTTTTACATAACGACCTGATAGGTTCAAGGTTTCTGTATCACACTTGTCGATAAATTTTCCTTCTTCGTTTACGAGATGAAATTTTGGAAGACCAACTTTTGTTCCAAGCTCAAAGTCATCCGCTCCGTACATCACGGCTGTGTGCACAATTCCTGTTCCATCGGTTGTTGTCACAAAATCTGCCGCGTATACCTTGTACGCGTTTTCTCGTTTTGCATGTTGATGTTCTGGGAGTAAATCCATCATGAATGGATATAATGGTTCGTATTGCATTCCTACCATTTCACTTCCCTTGTGCTCTGCAATGATTTCAAATCCTTCTGGTAATATTTTTACCAAGTCTTTCGCAAGCACTAAAATTTCATCGCCAACTTTTGCCTCGACATAATCGATATCTGCGCCGACTGCGAGAGCAACATTTCCCGGAAGTGTCCAAGGTGTTGTTGTCCATGCTAAAAAGTATGCTTTTTCAAATCCGACAATTGGAAATTTTACGAACACTGAAAGATCTTTGACATCTTTGTAAGCCCCTGGCTGGTTCAGTTCATGTGTCGCAAGTGTTGTCTGACATCTGGTACACCACGGACCCACGCGAAAATCTTTATACAAATGTCCACGTTCATCTGCGCGTTTTACGACTGACCATACTGCCTCGATATATGAATTTTCATACGTCACATACGGATGTTCCATGTCTACCCAATACGCCATGCGCTCAGTGAGTTTTTCCCACTCGTCTTTGTATGTCCAGACTGATTCTTTACATTTCTTATTAAACTCGGCAACGCCAAATTCTTCAATTTCTTTTTTCGATTTTAATCCTAATTGTTTTTCAACTTGGAGTTCCACAGGCAGTCCGTGCGTGTCCCATCCAGCTTTTCGAGATACTGAAAATCCTTGCATGGTTTTGTAGCGAGGAATGATGTCCTTGAACGAACGTGCGGCAACATGGTGAATACCGGGCTTTCCGTTTGCGGTTGGTGGCCCTTCGAAGAAATTGTAGGTTCCTTTTGGAGAGTCTTTCTCAAGTGTTTTCTTGAAAATATCTTGCCCACGCCAAAAATTCAGAACTTCTTCTTCTTTACGAGCATTTTCAGATTTTTGATTTTCTGGATTCATAATACTTGACATTATTTTTATAATATGATAATCTTTTTCAAACAAAATTTAAAAAATGGAAACAAACACTCTTTTAATTATT
>CAIQMU010000014.1 GCA_903873095.1 uncultured bacterium | reverse complement strand
TTTCTATTACGACTGGTTTCGCTTGCCTTTTCGTCGTGTGACGATTGAGACATTTGAGTATTTCTTCGGTGTTCGTGTTCGAACTCCGTAAGCTTGTTTTCCGTGTCGTGTTTTTGGTCCTCGGCGAAGTCCGATTCCCTGGCGTCCTTCTCCACCTCCGTGTGGGTGGTCTACTGGGTTCATTGCTGAACCTCGTACTGTTGGACGGATACCAAGCCATCGTGACTTACCAGCCTTACCTCGGTTTGCCAACTGGTGTTCAGCGTTTGAAACTGATCCAATTGATGCGTAACATGTGTCGATTACGGTTCGAACTTCTGTTGAAGGAAGTCGGAGCTGTACTCGTCCGTTGTCATGCGCTGCAACCTGAGCAAATGTTCCCGCTGATCGTACGAGTTTCGCACCACCATCAGGTTTAAGCTCAATGTTGTAAACGAATGTTCCAACTGGAATGTTTCGAAGTGGTAGTCGGTTACCCGGTTTCAAAGGTGCTTCAGCAGATACTGTGATCACATCACCTACTTTAACATCTTGTGGAACGAGGATATATCGTCGTTCTCCATCTCGATATACAACGAGTGCGATGAACGCAGTTCGGTTTGGATCGTATTCAACGGTTTCAACTTTGGCAGGAATGTTTTTCTTGTCGAATTTGAAGTCCACCATTCGGTAGAGGTTTTTGTTTCCTCCTCCTTGGTGAGGGACTGTGATGATTCCTCGGTTGTTTCGTCCGGCTTTCTTAGCACGTCCGAAGGTAAGAGCCTTGTGAGGCTCAGTCGCTGTAATGACTCCTTTGTAGGTCACAACCGACATCATTCGGCGTGACTTACTTGTTGGTTTGTAATATTTCATGAAAATTGCAGTGCGAATAAGGCTTTCTCGCAGTGAAGTGATAATAATAAACAGTGCCTTGCTGTTTTATGTGTGTCTACGGACGTATGAAAATACAAACTGAGACTGGGATACCTTAGCAGATTTTTTTGTTTTGGTCAAGAAAACCCCTACCCCTTAAATATATTAGTGCGATGATATTTCAAATACTCCTTCCTCTTATCGATATTTGGAATGTCATATTTTTTATCAGGAACAAGATTGAGTTTTCTTAGGTTCAACGGTGAGATGTAAGGCGAGATGAGAATTGTCGCATCATCTTCAAATGAAATGAATCCCTGGTCGAACATTCGATCATACGTCGGGGATAATGCCAGTCCGTTGTAGTGATCAACTTTTTCCTTTTCATCAGAAACACTCCATGGTTTTATATGACTGGCAATCAAAAGCCTCTCGTCATTTATTCTCGTGATAATACATTCTGATTTCTCATCAAGTAGATCTTTTCTATATTGACCCTGACCTTTCCGAGCCTGCAAAAGTTTCTCTTTTTTCTCTTTTGGAAGAGAAGCATTGTGTTCAATATTTTCCTCTTGCCTTTCGATAGTTGCAGGATGATAATTCTTATTGAAAAAATAATCTAATGTAATTCTAAATAAGAAAAGTATTTCTTCTTGTTCATTTTTTAATTTTAAAATACTCAGATGGGAAATAATCGGAAGTACGATCGTCCTGAAAAATTTCCAAATGCGATCATTGGAACTTATATAATAACGAGCATTATCCTCTGGTCCCCACTGCTGAAAAATAACAAATGGTTCCACTTCTTGAAGGCTCAACGACTCCGACTTATAATCGTCCCAATGCACAGCAATATCTTTTTGATATCCCTGTTCTTGTTCTTCATATTCGAATTTTGCATCGTCAAGATAATCAACAAAATCCTTTTTCAAGAAAACGGCCTTTTGAGTAAAATCTCCGAAAAAATTGGTAAATTCGGTTTGTCTATTTTGTGAACCTATGTAAAGTTTTGCTTCTCCGTGACCGATTCCTATTTTATTTTTTAATACAAAACTGTCAGCGATCGAAACACTGTCAATTTGATCGATGATTTCATATTCTATCCCTTCAATTGTTATCTTATTTTGCATATTCTTGTAATCGAATTATTGAACGATTCGGTATTTTTATTTTTACACGCGGCATAGTCGTAATAAGTGGATATACTTGTCCCATAATTGCCATCAAAACGTTTACAACGATACTATTACCTGCCTGGCGATACATTTGAGTATCACTCACAACGATTTTGAAACTGTCACTAAAACCCATGAGCCTGAGACATTCCCTAGGAGTTAACTTTCTTATTTTAGCACCTTTAGTGACATAGTTATCTACTCCAGCTCTATGCATTTTGTGCATGCTGGCTAATAGTGGTCGAGCAACAATTAGATCTGTTTTTGGTTCGCTATAAAAATTCTTAGTTCCTGATGATAGGACATACTTAGCAACTTTTTCCGAAAGATAGTACTTTTCGCTGATATCTTTTGGTGGATTAAGAATAAAGTCACCATGCCAATTGAACTGTTGATTTGCCTTTTGACATAAAGCAATGTCTCCATTTATCTGTGTATATCTCTTATCAAGATTCTTTTGACTAGTAACAAATGAAATACCTTTTTCACCTAAATAATACTTTTCTTCTACATAATCCTCCAGAAGATTCTGCATGGTCAACTCCAAAGGAATTGGTTCCGGAAAACTGAATTTCACTTTCTTTTTAAAACCAATAACAAACAAACGCTCTCTGTTTTGTGGTATACCAAAATTCCTTGCGTTAAGTATCTTCCAATGAAAATTATATCCTAATTCTTCAAACGTTGCTTGTATAACCTCCCATGTCTTACCACTATCATGGCTAAGAAGACCTTTGACATTTTCGAAAATAAAAGCCTTCGGTTGAATTTCTGTAATTAATCGTGCAAAATCATAAAACAATGTTCCTCGGGCATCCTTAAATCCTCTTCTTTTTCCAACAAGAGAGAATGACTGGCAAGGACTTCCTCCGACAAGAATATCGACTTTCCCCTTGAAAGGCCCGCCGTCTATATTTTGAACATTATCGAACCATCGGTCTTCTGTAATTGCATGATTAGCAAAGAAGCTTTGTTTAACAAATGGATCATTATCACACGCAAAAACAATCTCATTTGGAATATGAAGTCTTTCAATAGCGTGTTCAATTGCTCCAATACCACTAAAAACGGTTGCAATTCTTAACATAGGAATATTATACTTCAAGTAATTATTTAAACTAGTCCAGACATGTTTGATTTTATGTGTCTTTACACATAAAATTTCGCATAGTCTCCTTAAATAAGTAAACTAATTATTTTCGACCATTTCTATTATACAAATCAAGGATAAATTAATTATAAATTAAAAATAAATGGAATCTCAAAAACACCAAAAATCTCAACGTTTTCCTTGGTAAGTTCTGATTCCTCACCTTCCAAATATAATGAAGTTGCTTCTTGAACATTTTCTACAAGCTCCTCAAAAGTATGTCCCTGAGTAACAATTCCATAATCGAGAGCTGAAGCGGTATACCAACCATCTTCAAATGTAATCTCAAACGTGATTTTATGTTTCATAATTTAATTATTGCACGCAAAAAATCTTGAAAATAAAAACTAATCAAATTTGTGTGGAAAACAAAAAATCCCCTTTCGGGGAAATTTTGTTTTAAAGTTAATTCAAATCAATCGTATCTCCCTTCTTCAAGGTAACATACGCTTTCTTGAACGCCTTCTGTGTTCCAGGCTTGCCGCGGAATACGACAGAACGAGGTTTCATGACGACAATGTTTACGTCTGTCGGAGTTACTTTGTACGCATCCTTGATTGCTTTTTTAATTTCAATCTTGTTTGCAGTCATCGCAACGTTAAACACGAAAACATTTTTTTCAGTCGCATACGCAGCTTTTTCAGTTACGCGTGGACCAAGAATTTTTGATGATTTTACAACTGGTGTTGCTTTTTCATCTGCCTTTTTAGCAAGTTGTTTTTTTGTTGCCATATTATTTTGCTTTCTTGGTTACCTTTTTAGCTGCGACCTTTTTAGCTGGAGCTTTAGGAGCTTTTGCTTTTGAAACATTAGGAGTCTTGTTCATTTTTGAAGCAAGAGAAATGTTCACATCTTCCGGATTTGCAACAACAATGTATCGGTAGTTCATGATATCAACTGGGTTGATATTGCGAACATCCTCGAGTGTTGCATGTGCAATGTTTCGGAATGATTTTGAAATTGTTTCTGTTTTACCAGGAACGATAACAAAAATGTTGTTGTGTTTCTTTGTGTTCAATGTTTCAAATCCTGAAATTGTCGCAAGTCCGTTCAATGCATTTTGTGCATCTTTAGTTTTGATTGCATCAAGTCCAAGTGAGTCAACGAACAATACTTGGTTATCACGAAGTTTTGCAGAAAGTGCAACAAACAATGCCTTTGCGCGCATTTTCTTGTTGATTTTCTTGTCGTAATTTTTATCAGCAAGAGGTCCATGAGTTGTACCTCCTCCGATCCAAATTGGTGAACGAGTTGATCCGTGTCGAGCTCGTCCTGTTCCCTTTTGGCGCCAAGGTTTTTTACCTCCTCCTGAAACTTCTCCACGTCCTTTTGCATTCGCAGTTGTTGCGCGTGCATTTGACTGCATACCTGTTACTACCTGGTGAACCAAATCGGCATTCCAAGGAAGATTCCAAATATCAGATGGAAGAGAAACAGATCCTGCTTCTTTTCCTTTGACGGTATAGAGTTTTGTTGAAATAGTTTCCATAAAAATTCTTGTTATCCGATGATTTCAAGAAGTGTTCCGTTTCGTCCTGGAACAGCACCTTTGATAACCAACGTATTAGTTGTTGTGTCGACCGCAAGAACTTTCAAGTTTCGAACCGTAATTCGGTCTGAACCTGTTCGTCCTGCCATGCGCATACCTTTTGCTACACGTCCTCCGGCTCGTCCTCCTGATCCACCGATTGATCCGGCTTCACGCTCAGAGTGTTTCTGTCCGTGTGAACGTGGACCTCCGGCAAAGTTGTGTCGTTTTACAACACCTTGGAATCCTTTACCTTTTGAAACTCCTGTAACACGGATTGTGTCATCAGCAGAAAAGATTGAAGCATCTACTGTTGTACCTACAACATAATTTGATACTTGGTCCGGCGTAATTCTGAACTCCTGAACTGTCTTAAACCGCCCGTCTTTCCATGCGCCGATCTGAGCCTTGGCAATATTTTTTTCTTTTCGAGATCCGAATCCGAGCTGTACTGCAGTATATCCGTCTTTGTCAGCCATTTTTACTTGCGTAATAACAGAAGGTGTAACAGATACAAGTGTTGCAGCCTGCGCGCGACCCTTTGAATCGAAAAATTGTGTCATGGTGATTTTTTCACCGAGAATAAATTTCATATGTTTTTCATTGGTTGGGAAAGTTCCTGTTATTGGCGGAACTTTGCTGAAAATGACCTTTTCGCCCAACGTGAATTAATTAATAATAACGGGACTATAGTAGCAAATTCTGGTTTTTTGTCAAGAAAAAAGCCTGCTCTATACATCCAACATTATCCAACTTAAGAAATGTCTTGTGTTAACTGATACAAAACCTCAAAACGTCTTCGAAGATCGTCAAATAACTCTTTTCCTTGGTCTAATAAGTTTTCTGACTGAAAATTGTAATGTAGGTGTGAAGGGTGCAATTTTTTAGGGTCAAAAAATGCTTTTTTGACTATACTTTGGAACGAGTCAAAGTTTTTTTCATTAAGTAATCCTTGCAAGAATTGACCACTCTTATAATTTAAAACACGAACAATATTAGCATATTGATCAGGGTGGTCTTGCCTTAATTCTGTAAGATCATAAATGAGATTGTCTTTAAAAAATCTTTTGATTTCTTCGTTTTCGCTCTGGATACCATTTCCAAACCTTGTATCCCCTTTTTCGTGATCAAACCAGTATCTTTTTCTTGAGTCCTTCTCTTTTGCTTTCTCAAGTGCTAAATTATCTGTCCCATATTTATCTGGATCACCAAAAATACTTTTGAAAATAAATCTTTCAGCTTCAAGCTCACCGATGAAACTCTCCTGCGTCTCCTTGGGAACTAAATTCTTCATATCCTGTTGGTGACTAAAAAATTTACCTTCGGAATAAACAACATCAGCCGTATTTATGACACCTTTGCATATCAAAGATATAAATCGTTGAAATAGGGGACTTTTTGT
>CAIQMU010000013.1 GCA_903873095.1 uncultured bacterium | reverse complement strand
TCGACCTGTCTGAATTTTGGAGTGTTTGGAATCTTGTCAAAAAAACATATCCGTTCAAAGAAAAAATTCCAAGTGATCAAGATGCGGTTTATGGTGCCATTTCAGGACTTGTTTCATCATATGGCGATCCGTATACAATGTTTTTCCCACCAAAGCAGGCAAAGTTATTTAAAGACCAAGTAACTGGATCGTTTGGTGGAATCGGAGCCGAAATGGGCGTCAAAGACGGTGCGATTACGGTTATTGCACCAATCAAGGGTTCACCAGCCGAAGCTGCGGGAATCAAAACAGGTGATATTGTCACAAGTATCAACAGTAAGAAAACTGAAAACATGACGATCGATAACGCAATCCTTTTGATCCGAGGAACAATTGGGACAACGGTTACGCTTGGTGTTATTCATTCTGATGGAACACCTGCAAAAATTACCATCACTCGACAGGTTGTAAACTTGCCAATTATTGATACCGCGGTTCATGGTGATGTGTTTGAAATCAGTCTTTATGAATTCTCACAAGATTCTGCAGATCTTTTCAAGGGAGCACTTCAAAAATTCAAGGATTCAGGAAAACAAAAACTTGTGATTGATTTACGAGGAAATCCAGGGGGATACCTAGATGCTGCTGTCGATATTGCAAGTTACTTCTTGCCGACAGGTGCAACGATTGTTCAAGAAGATTCTGGAAATAATGCACCTCGTGTTATTCATCAGAGTTATGGGTTTACATTGTTAAATTCTGTTCCTAAAATTGCCATTTTGGTTGACGGCGGATCTGCATCTGCATCTGAAATTTTGTCTGGCGCGCTTTCTGAACAGCATGTTGCAACACTTGTAGGAACAACGACCTATGGAAAAGGCTCTGTCCAAGAAGTTGAAGATCTTCCTGATGGATCGTCAGTTAAAATTACGGTCGCACGATGGCTCACACCAAATGGAATTTCAATTTCTGAGAAGGGAATTATCCCAGCTGTTGTTGTCACTGATACACCAACCAAGGATCCAAAAACAG
Organism: uncultured bacterium; assembly: GCA_903873095.1. GTDB lineage: Bacteria > Patescibacteriota > Minisyncoccia > Phycocordibacterales > UBA1006 > CAIXMG01. Next base: position 4,500 of record CAIQMU010000013.1, on the reverse strand, counting down.
GTGTCATCAAGGATCCACAACTCGACGCCGCGATTAAGTTATTAGATAAGTAAACCACTGTTATGAAAGTTATATTCACAAAAACCGTCAAGGGGAAAGGGAAGCAGGGTGATGTTAAAGAAGTATCTGATGGATACGCACTTAACTTCTTGATTCCATCAGGATCTGCGATTCGTGCAACAAATGATGCTGTTGCAAAAGTCGAATCAGAAAAAATTTCTAGTAAACAAGTTGCAGAGAAAAAAGAAGCTGAACTTGAAAAAGTTTTGCATTCGCTTGCGAAAACAAAATTCGTTACCATAACAGATCACCCTCACTCGAAACAAACATTATTCCAATCTGTTACCGCACAAGAAATTGCAAACGCGATTCACTCGCAGCACAATATCTTTATTCCCAAAAACTTGATCTTGGATTACAAGAATCCGATTAAAGAAGTAGGGGAGCATGAAATCAAACTTGGCGACAAGAAACACAATATTTTCTACATCGTAAAAATCCCCGGGTAAGGGGATTTTTAGTTACAAATTAGATAACGTTTACAACTTTCTTTCGAATAACTGTTCCGTCAAATTTTGTCTGTCGCTTACTTGAGAACTTAACAGTTCCTGATGCCTTGGCATACAATGTGTGATCTTTACCAACAAGAACGTTTGTTCCGGCCAACATTTTAGTACCGCGCTGGCGGATAATAACAGAACCTGGCTGTGCAACTTGACCGTCGTACAATTTGGTTCCCAAGTATTTAGGATTTGAATCTCGGAGGTTACGTGCTGTACCCCCGGCTTTTCTATGTGCCATAGTAGTTGTATAATAAAGAGGTCCTAAAAACTTGAGAACTTCTTTATTTTTTCTTTAGGTGTGCCTGATAAAATAGGTGACATGAGTATACAAGAAACCGTTTTAAAAATCAAGGGGGCAGGGGATTTGTCCCGTGTTATCCTTGAATGTGCCCTTTTGGCCGTTTTATTGATTATAGGCTTTGTTTTATGGCTGTTTTGGGTCCATCCGCACCGCACACCCTCCACCTCAGCAGTAATACCAGTAACCACTGTCCCGATTAAACTGGAAATTTCAAAACCTCATCCTGCTACGGTAGGTAATAGTTCAAAAAATTTTGTGGCATCAAAGACTGGAAAAGTCTATTACCCAAGTTCCTGCAAAGCCTCAAACCGCATTAAATCAAAGAATAAAATCTACTTTGCAAGTGAACAACTTGCTCAAGCAAAACATCTAACACTCTCGAAATCGTGTAAATAGTTTTTTCTTCATGATACCAACCCGAAAAATAATTACGGCCTTTATAACCATCGTCGCACTCGCCGGATGTTTTATTGCGTTTAAACGCGAAGGGGAATCCGTCGTCGCAAAACAATCATCACTCCCACAACCAACCGTTGTTAAGGGGGTAAGTCAAACAGCATCAGCCATTGAAACAATCTCACAATCATCACAGTATTCAACTCGAAACATGGCAGCTCACTTGGAACTGACACCTGAAAATATTATCTGGTTCACTAATTATTATCGAGTACAAAACAAACTCACACCACTTGAAACCTCACAACAACTCATGAAATCAAGTAGTGACAAATTACATGACATGTTTGCATACCAATACTTTAATCATACTCGACCCGGAAGCAATCGAAGTTTTGATGTGTTCTTTGATAAAGAAAACTATGTGTACATCAAAATAGGAGAGAATCTGGCAATGGGTGATTTTAATACCAGTAAAGAAATAGTGGATGCATGGATGAACAGTACTGAGCATCGAAAAAATATTCTGGATCCTGTGTATACCAACATCGGCGTATCAGACGCATATGGAAGCATGGACGGATCAAACACGTACGCAATTGTTCAGCATTTTGGCAAACCGCGAAATGATTGCCCGGCGGTTGATTCATCAATCAATAATCAAATTAACGGACTCAAATCTCAGGTGACGACTCTGAAAAATCAGATCGGAATAAAAGAAGGGGAAGTGACATCAACAAATTCACTTGACCCTTCAAGTAATGCGATCATTGACGAGTACAACAGCCTTGTTGATTCTTATAATTTAATTACGAATCAAATTAGTACATTGGTAGCATCATACAACAAAGAAGTAACATCGTACGATAATTGTATACAAGGGAAGTAGTCACTACAAAAAACACTCGCTGTCTGAGCGAGTGTTTTTTGTTAAAGGGAATACAGGCTTGATTTATATGTGAATGTCGCACAATATATCTTTTACGACATTATAATACTATTCTCCTAAAGGTTATCCACTTATTCACCAAAGTCTGATGTTCCATCCTTGAACATGCTCGGTGTTGTCTTTGGCAAGTACAGCAATGGGTCAAGGTACGCTGATGTCGGCGCAAGTGGCATCGTATATGTTTTTCCTTTACATGCAGCTGATGGTCGTTCGGCAACACGCGCACCTTCTTCGCCATTGATTCCATTTGCTGCATAAACAGTGATATGTAGATGTGGACCTGTCACATGACCTGTCTGTCCACTATAACCGATCAAATCCCCCGCCTTGACCGTTTCTCCGGAAACAGCCTTGATGACTGATAAGTGGCCATATGCGGTCGCAAGACCGTTATTGTGAACAATGAACACCCATTTACCAAATGATGCTCGTGGACATGTCAGGTCGGTGTTACCAGTACCCTGAACCGTTCCATCTGCCGCAGCATACACCGGCGTTCCGACCGCTGCGCGAAAATCAACACCACTGTGTGACCCTGATACATACAATCGTTTCGAATCTACCGTCTTGCCAAATCGTTGTGTGATGATCGGATTTGCAAGTGGCCATGATAGTGGCGCCGAACCTTCAGCTGGTAACGTGTTTGGGTTAAGGGTGAACTGCAGTTGTGATTCGTAATCAAAGAGTTCTTTGTTAAGTTCGGCGACACGCGCCTTGGTGTCATCGAGTAATTTTTGATACTGACTCTCCTGCCCGCGTGTTTGCTCCAAGAGATCCGCCTGTTGATTTGCCTCGGCATCAACAACTTGTTTTTGATCTGACAGTGTCCCCTTCAAATTTTCAAGTTCTGATTTTTTTTGTGCAAGTGTGAGCTGTGCTTGTTCAAGTGATGATTTTGCTGTCTGCATCGTCACAACTTGATTTTTAAGTTGCGATTGAACCTGAGACACATCATCAACATCGCGCAAAAAATCAGACACTGAATTATTTGAAAGTAATAATCCGGCAATAGTTTGCTGATCGTTTTCATAAAGTGATCTCACGGTCTCAGAAAGTGCTGATGTGTTTTGTTCAATGGTTTGTCCGAGTGTACCTATTTGATTTTGGTTTTGCTGTATCGTAAGAGCTGTTGTTTGTATCTTCTTTCCTGTTACCATCAAATTTGTTTTTAAACTTTTCTGACTTTTTGAAATACTGTTTAATGCTGACTGCAGTGTCTGCGCTTGACCATCAATGGAATCAACTTGCGCCTGATACGCAGCGACCTGTTGTTGCAGTGCTTGAATTTGAGCATTTTTTGCATCAATACTTGATTGCAAATCAGTGGCACTTGATGCGAATACAAAAAGCGGATTGCATATTATTGCAACAATTGTCAATACTCTGATACTGTTGTTTACTATGTTCTTCATTATAAATAATTATGAAATCAAAGAAATGGTGGTTGTTATTCTCGCAAGAGTCTCTTCCCTGCCTAGTATGTCAGCAAGGGTAAACGGATCAGGTGATTTATCTCGCCCTGATAACACATAACGCATGGGCCAAAGCACGTTCCCCTTCCCTGCTTCTTCGGCATAACTCCACACAGTTTCTTTTATGGTTTGATTATTCCAATCTTTTTCATCAACAACCGAAACGAGTTCTAGTACTTTTTCTAAATGTTTTTTTGCACTCAAAAGTTCGTTTCCTTTTCCTGGAAGTTTTTCAAGATCGATACTTGGTTTTGAAATATAACAATCGAATTCCCCATCATCTGTCATCTTTGAAAGCTCTCCGAAATAGTTCAAACGCTCTGTAATTACAGGAATCAATTTTTCTAACCTCTCCCCTGCAAGGAGAGGGGAACCTTCTGGTAAGAATTTTTTAATCATTTCTAATTGTTCACTGTGTGAAAGTTTTTTAATATATTCACGATTAAACCAGTTTAGTTTTTCTTCATTGAAAATCGCTCCTGATTTTTGAACTTTATCTAAATCAAATACTTGTTCAAGTTCTTCACGCGTAAATAGTTCCTGTTCCGTTCCAGGATTCCATCCGCACAAACAGATTGCGTTCAACAACGCCGCTGGTAAATAACCTCGCTCTAAATATTCAACCACAGGAACAGCGCCTTTGCGCTTGGACATTTTTGTTTTGTCTGGCGCAAGTACCAATGGTAAATGTGCATATCTTGGAATTTCAAAACCAAGTGCTTCCAAAATTAAAATCTGACGAGGTGTATTTGAAATATGCTCTTCTGCTCGAATGACATGTGTCACACCTTCATCATTATCATCAACAACTACGGCAAG
>CAIQMU010000012.1 GCA_903873095.1 uncultured bacterium | reverse complement strand
AGCTCCGCCTGATTTTCACGCATCACCGTCATAACAGCAGCCTGTTCTGCAATACCTTGCTTTTTCTTGGCCTCGATTTGATCCTGAATTTTCTTGAAGAAATCAGGGTTTTTTTCAATAACGGCAATCAACTGGTCGATTTGCTCTTCACTCATCCCTGCGGCCTTTAATTTTGAGCCGAGTAATTTTTTGAGAATAAATTTTTGAAACATAGTATTAAAACGATACTATAAAAGAGACAAGCTTGCACTACTTGACATATTATAAATATAATACTATTATGACCTAAAACTAAAAACATATGCAAGCAGCAGATACAGCATTTGAAAAACTTATTGTATATTTTGAATGTGAAAACATTAAGATTATACCCGAAGGGTGTTACGAATTAGAAAACGGTAAAATAAGGATAAAAATTGCCGATTCTAAAGACATGGATCAGGCTTTCAATTTTATAAACAATCAAGAAGGATATCGTGTCGATTCGGCACTCGTTGACATTTTAAATGTCTCTACCCTATCAAAACAATAATTTACATTTTTCTAAAAGCACAAGATTCCTCGTGCTTTTTTATTTCTCATTTTTGATATAATGCAACCATGACTCGTTCTGAAGAACTCCAAAAACTTCATGAATATCAAAACTCGATTTGTGAATGCAAATTGAAAGAAACAGCTATTCAGCCGGTTTTTGGCGATGGAAATCCTGATGCAAAAATCGTATTTATTGGCGAAGCTCCAGGTAAAAAAGAAGACGAGACAGGAAAACCATTCGTTGGGGCTGCGGGAAAATTTCTAGCTGAAATGCTTGCATCCATTGGAATGGAACGCAAAGATATTTATATCACCAATATTGTAAAATATCGTCCACCAAATAATCGCGATCCCGAAGATCATGAGAAACGAGAATGCGCAGCGTGGCTTTACGCAGAATTATCATTCATCAAACCTGATGTTGTCATTTTCTTAGGCCGCCATTCAATGACGTATTTCTTACCTGAACTTAAAATTTCAGATGCGCACGGAAAACTCGTTCATCGAAAAATACCCAATCTTCCCACGGAATATTTCTTCCCGCTCTACCATCCAGCCGCTGCGCTCTATAACGGCGGAATGCGCGCGACCCTTCTTGATGACTTTGGAAAAATCCCAAAGGTTTTGGAGAAAATAAAAGAAACAAGGAAATAAAAAAAGCAGTGATATCCATCACTGCTTTTGTGTTTAGCGTTCTTAGAATTATTTCTTCTTCCAACGCTTTGACAGTTCGCGCTTGAGTGCAGCTTCACTTATTTTAGAGAGATCGACACTGCCGGTCTTCTTCAGAGAGCTACAGTACCCCAGTTTGCGCAGCATGCTTTTCATGCTAACATCTGGCATTTTCCGTATGATCGACTCGACTACCCGGTATCTCACATTTGGAGCTGTGATACCGGAAATCAAATCGACCAAGATCTTTGCCTGCACAGGAATTGTATCACTGGGGCTACGTTTCCTTTTAGCAGAAGTTTTGTTACTGGCCGGTTTAGTAGCGGCTTTTTTAGGAGCTTTTTTAGGAGCTTTTTTGGATTGTGCCTTTTTACGCACAGTTTTCAGTGTAGGATTTGGAAGACTTACTCTTCCTTTCACACCAGCTTGCTTTACATCTACGAAACCCTTTTCAGTGGCTACTTTGAGGGCTTTTTCTACATCATCGATCGACTTGATCTGGACATAGTGAAGATTTTTACCGGGTTGAGTATGGGTTCCACCGGTAGGAATACCTGCTTCGTTCAGAACCTGCGCAAGCGCCAGCGCTGTCTTGTTGTTTTTCATTGTGCTTTAAATTTTTGTTTACCCCTATTATACACAAATATATTATATTGTCAAGTACCCCTTGGGGATTTCCCCAAAAGGCTTAATTTTTAACCTTATTATCAAAATACAACTTCCAAACCTCCCCCACTGGCAAAATAGATAGGAAATATTTAATATCGATGAGTGTTCGCATAATGTATGGAAATAATCCAAACGATGTAAATTTCCCAATAACAAGTACTGACCATCTTGGCCCAACGCCGATATTAAATGCATTCGGATGTGGAATATATTTTTTCAAGGCACTTCCTCGCGCTGAACTTGAAATATTTTTCGAGACAAAACTAGCGTCATACAATGCCGTTTGTGCAAGTCCGGAATAAGGAGTATCAGCAACATCACCAATTACAAACACGTTTGCAATACTTGTTCCATCAGATTTTTTCGGCTGCAAGTATTCATCAACTGCCACACGATTTTTCTTGCCCAACACAAGTCCCGAAATATTTTTCACAAGTTCATTGGTGGTAATTCCCGCCGTCCACACAAGTGTCTTTGCTCCAATTTTCATATCAGCAAATTCAACGGTCCAACCGTCTTCTTTGCGAAGATCACGATTACACAACACTTCGACACCTAAATCCTGTAAACGTTTTGCAACACGCGCACTTGCTTGCTCTGAAAGCATCGGAAGAACTCGTGGCGCTCCCTCGACGAGATTAATTGTAACAAGTGTTTCGGTCACGTTGTATTTTTTCGCAAGTTGCCTTGAGAGAACTGCCAGTTCCCCTGCCAAGTCTGTTCCGTTTGGTCCTGCACCAACGACAATCATATGAAGTCCCACAACGGATTCTGTTTTTTCAGTATGCGCATGTTTTTGAAACATTTCTTCGATATGATTACGAAGCGCGATCGCCTCGGCGACGGATTTTAATCCGTATGACATGGCGCGGAGTCCTGAAATACCAAAATATTCTGTCTGACTGCCGACAGCGATAACGATATAGTCCGCAGTGATTGTTTGTGATCCGATCGTAATTATTTTTTTATCAGTATCGACAGAACTTACTGCTCCAAAAATAAATTCGATGGCTTTACCTGAAAGTATTTTTTCAAGGGGAACAGATGCAACTGCGTGATGCGAAACACCGACAAGTTTATGCAACCCTGGATAGTATTCGAAATTTCTATTATTTGAAATCAACACAACTTGTAAGTTCTTATTTTTTGCCAAATCAAGAGCTGTTCGTACGCCCCCAAACCCACCGCCAATAATCACAACCTTTTTCTTGTTCATATAGTGAAATTATACCATTTGAGGTATAATAAACCAACAAATTAAGGGCTTGTTTCCTTGTAAGAAAGGGGCTTTTGAAACGTCATCCTCTATGAACAAACGCGATCGCACCGTAAACCGCATATTTATGGAAATGTACGATGGATATTCGGATGAAATTTTCCGGTTCGTCTTGTCTCAAACACGTAACCGTGATCGAGCACTCGACATCACCCAAGAAACGTTCATTAAAACCTGGGACTACTTGCGAAATGATAACGAAATCGAGCGAGCTCGACCATTTTTGTATAAAACGGCTCGAAACTTGATCATTGATCACAGTCGAAAGAAATCGACGCCCTCCCTTGACGCATTACTTGATTCAGAAATTCCTCACGAATTTGCAGATCTCGATAATGAAAATCAAGAAGAAGTATTGGATCGTAAACTCGCAATCGAGCAACTAAAACATCTCGACCCTGAACATTTCGAAATTCTCTCGATGCGATTCATTCAAGAGCTCACCATTTCTGAAATTGCCGCCATCTACAAACAAAACGAAAACGCGATTTCTGTCCGTATTCACCGAGCCCTCAGATCTGCTCAAAAATATCTGAAAGACGATTATGAACAATAACCCATTTACAACAATTTCAAACTGGCTTCGAGGAAACTCGATGACTGAAACTGAAAAACGTCAGATGCGAACAACGATTGCACATTATGCAACGACGCATCCGGTAAAATCAGGACTCATGAGCCCCTATGGATTTAGGGCGGCTTTTGCGATTGTTGCAACACTTGTCATTGTTCTTGGCGGATCGGTTGGTGTTACATCTGCCGCATCAAACGCACTTCCCAATTCGAAACTCTATCCAATTAAATTATGGGTCGAGGAATTTCAAGCAAGTCAGCAGAAAACTCCGCAGGCTGTCATCGCGTACGAAACATCGCGTATTAATACTCGTTTTGCAGAAGCAACACAGCTTGCAGTAAATCATCAACTTGATGATCAAACTTCTGAAATTATTGAATCGGGACTTTCACATTCACAAGACTTGATCAAACAATCCGCAAATCAAATAGCGACAACCTATCCGGAACTTGCACTTGCTGCGGCAAACTCGGTTGAAACGGCTTATTCATCAAATGGTAAAATTCTTTCCGCCATTGGAAAAAACACAAATCAAAATCTTGATACCTTTATTTTAGGAGCGCAGATTTCTACTGAATCTCTTGCTGTTGATAAAACGCACTACGAACAAATTGTTGCGATGAAACCTAACAGTGATACAAAATCTGCAGCTCAACTTGCATTTGCAAAGGTTCAGGCAGCATTGCCAAGTATTCAAGCAGTCACTGTTTCTGCAACCGCAGACGCAACAAGTACTGCACAAGTTGCACCGGTTATGATGATGGCAAAAATAGCAGCACCAGCAACAATCCCATCCCCAACCCTTCCCCAAGGGAAGGGAGTCACAACTACACCCACAACAACAGATCTCCTTGCCCAAGCAAAAGTAAAAATGGATGCAGGCTCATACAGTGATGCACTTGTTATTTTGCAAAAAGCTCAACAGATGATTGATGAATCGAATCTGACTCAGTCTCTTGAGACAACATATAAAATCACAGCGGATACTAATTCTGATACGCCAAGTGACGCAACACAGACTCCCGCGACGAATATTCCTACAATAACGACACCTGACACATCAAAACCAAGTAGTGATAGTAAGGCTCAATAGAAATCCTTGCGAACTCTTGCATTTTTGATACAATCGTGTAGGATTGTTCTTACCCAACAAGATCTATGGTAAGGACTTGTCCTTACAGGAAGATCGGTTAGTATAAAAACTAATTCTGTCCCCACTTCGCTCCTCGCTTACGCTTGGAGCTACGCGGGGCAGGCCTGGGCCCTTAGCTTAGTTGGTAGAGCGCCTCATTTGCACTGAGGAGGTCAACGGTTCGAATCCGTTAGGGTCCACCAAAGTTTTTATTTCGCCTTTTTTGAGCTGATATTCCTGATTAAGCCTGAAGATACAGCCTAATTCATGGTTTAAGAATTTACTTTCTCGGTTGTAGGTAATTCCTTGTGGAAAAACAAGTTTTTGAAACCGTATCTGTAATTGAATCGGACAATCAAACCATTGGCGAGCAAGATCGTTAATGAAGTGTTTTGCGTATGCCAAAGCTCCTTCAACATCAAATTGTTCGATCCGAGATTCGCTTAGTGATATTTTTTCAGCAACAATCGCATTTTCAATTTCAGTTTTTCGCTCCTTGAATTCTTCAGGGGTGTATTCACCATCCTCACGCATTCGGGATGCCTTCTTTTTCTGCTCCTCAAGTTCTGCAATTTTCTTCGCGTGTACGTTTGCATGAGACTCGAATAGCATTCCTCGATCCTTCCATTCCTCGAGTACAGATTCTGTGTACATTTGCATAAACTCTTCACCGGGGAGAATCTTTTGCAATTCCTCCATGAACGCATCTTCCAAAACATCCTTTCGGATAAAGCGCGGTCTGATAGCACAATATTGGTCCGAGCAGTGGTAATAGTCATATGATCCACCATTGCCTTTCGGAGAACTACCCGACATGGGCTTACCACACTCCAATAAGACAATGCGGAATCTGTGGGAGTAGGTACCCGGTAACCCCTTGCTCTTAGGGGTGGGGTGAGAAAAGGAAAAAGGGTACCCATACGTTTCAGTCCAGCGAACATTTTTGATAAAAGTGTTTCATAAAAAAACAGTACGAACCAAAACCAGTAGATTAGAATGACCAACAGTGAAATAAAAAATATGAACAAAAAACATACCTCATTATCCAAAGAGACTATGGGTAGCCTGATTGAACTCGGTGAGATTCTACAAGTAATCCATAATCGCTTACGTTCTAAAGGAAGGGTTGCGGTCGAAAAAGGGAAAGCTGTTTTTTTAGAAGGTAATCAAAAAAACAATGATACCACTTCAAGAATTTAGAAAAAGTCTTGGAAGTAAAGTAAATGAGTTTACGGAGCAGCAGATACTCAAATTGCGCGATGACATGGACACAATGGCAGGAATTCTTTTTAAGATGTGGCTGAAAGACAGGAATGAAAAACGAAGCGAAGCGCCTATTTCCCAAGCTTCAAAAGAAAAGTCAAATATGCTATAATCGCCTGATAAATAATATGGAAAACGAACAAAACGCTTCCACAATTCAAACTCGATTTAAGAGCCTTTTTGAATTCCTTAAGGCATACCATGATCTGCGTACTCCTGTCGTTCGAGATATATCAGATCAAATTGCAACGGTTTGGCTAAGTTCTCTGCCCAAACATCCATCTATTAAGCTTAATGAGCACATTCCTAGCACCAAGCAAGAACTTGAAGAGGATGGTCGACAAGAAAATGATATTGTTTTGGAGGTCACGAGACCCATTATGGCGCATTGTCCCAAGCCACCGGAGATTTTATCGGACTGGCTTGTTTCTGGTTGGACAAAAATAGATCAGGACGCGGAATTTCGCAAAAGCAGGAATGTTGTTACTGACGGTGAAACATCAATCGAACAATTTGAAGATGTTGCCGAGCGTAGGACAGCGTTTGATACATGGTTCAAAAAAAGAAAAGAGTGGTCTGACAATGAGCAAACTACATGGGCAGCAGTAAAGTTTTTTGAAAGAATTTACGAACTATACGGACAAATGGAACGCGAGGGAGAACGCGTTGAACTTTTAATCGGTGAAGGTATTCTTGAATGTTCTGGTGGAGCCGATGGAGATTTTAGACACCCGGTCCTCTTGCAGCGTTTGGAATTAGAATTTCGTCCAGAGAAAAAACAACCACAATTTATTTTACGGCGGAAAGAACAGTCACCTGAACTTTGTCTGGATTTTTTACGTGTGCTTCCCAGTGTGGATACACAACAGCTCGTGCGATGTGCAGAGGAGTTGGCGAAAATGGAATTTGATCCATTAGGGCAAGAAGACACATCTGGATTTTTACGACGTCT
>CAIQMU010000011.1 GCA_903873095.1 uncultured bacterium | reverse complement strand
TCTAATCTTTTTCAGCTTCAATAAATTTTCAAAATAAAAGACCTTGGTGAACCAAGGTTTTTATCATTATCCCACCCTATTCCTTTCGGAAAGACCTATCATTGCAAGGCACTTGTCAGATGAGTAATTCGGCATGATGAGAATATCATGATTTAAAATTTCGAGCAACAACACACCCCCTAACCCCCTCTAATAGAGGGGGCACCGAACATTACAAATCTTTTTCCGCCTCAATAAACTCATCAAGTTCCCCACGTTCTAAAACCTTTTCAACATTCGAAGTTTCAAATCCCGTCCGATGATCCTTGACCATCTTATACGGATGCAAAACATACGAACGAATTTGACTGCCCCACTCGTTATCCGTCGTCGCAGAAATCGCCATACCACGTTCTGCAGCACGTTGTTTTTCTTCTTCAAGTCGCCACACCTTTGCAGAAATAGTTTTAATTGCTTCTTCCTTGTTTGCTTCCTGCGAACGTTCAGCCGTTGCATGTGCGGTAAGCCCTGTCGGTATATGTGTAATACGCACAGCCGTCTCGCGCTTGTTTACGTTTTGCCCACCTTTCCCACCTGATTTTGAAAATGTAATTTCCAAATCACTTTCAGGAATTTCAAAATCTAATTTTTCAAATTTCGGCAAAACTTCTACCATACTGAAACTTGTATTTCGTTTTCCTTTTGCATTAAACGGCGAGATGCGAACCAGACGATGCACCCCTGATTCGTTTTTTAACATTCCATATGCATTTTTTCCGTGAATCTCGATGGAAATTGAACGAAACCCACCGTTGCCGTTTTCATTCTTATCAAGGAGTGTCGTCTTGAAGTTTTTATTATCACAAAACTTCAAATACATTTCGTACAGCATTCGCGAAAAATCTTCTGCATCATCACCACCTGCTCCGGTAAAAATAGAAAGAATGGCGTTTCCTTTGTCATATTTTCCACCACCTTCGAGTTTCGTTTTTAATTCTTCAAGTTCTCGAAGTACTCGTTGCGCGTTTTCCTTGTCATTCCAAAAATCAGGCAATACCATCTGTCCTTCGAGTTCTGTTATGTTATTTTGAATCTCTTCTTTGGTCATGTTTTGCGAGTATATCAAAAAACCCGCATTTCTGCGAGGTTATTTGCTCGGAACCTTGATTTTAAGATTCTTCTCGAAGAGATTTTTATGAATCGTTAATTTGTCCTCCAAACTAGTAATTCTTTGATCATGATTAAATTTCATCTGATCAATACGGCGATTTAAATCAATAAACATTCCTCTAATGTTTGATTCTGAATTAAAGATATCCCTTTGTGTTGCGGTTTTATCAAAAACCCTTGCAATCATTCCACCTACCTCATCAATGTCTCGATCAATTTTCATAAGAACCTCCGCGAATTTTTTATCTACAGTCAAAGTAAGCAGATTAAGCTTTTTGTCTGAAGCTTCAAATTTTTTATCCATTGTCAAAGCAAGTAAATTTACCTTTTTATCTGAACTTTCAAACTTTCCATCAATATACTTGATCAATAAATCTGCCAATTCGTAATTGGTGAGTTCTTTTGAAATTGTCTTTTTTGCTGATTTCGAATTCATAGTTTCGTTATTATAATCAGAGAAAAAACCATTTGCAAATGCGAGTTTATTTTTACTTTATTTTGTGTTGATAAATAATTTATTTAATTAAAATCACTTAAATCTTCTTATTTTTCAAGTAAGCAACCCAGTAATTCCTCTTATACGATTGATTCCCCCACTTCTGATACCCACTCGTTTTTTCTAAATGTACAATTTCAAAATACTCGCAGTACGTGTTTTCAAAATCTTCTTTCGAGAATACTCGCTCTGTAATTCCTGTTTCTCCTAATATATAGGTATCAGGTTCTGATCCTGGAAATTGTTTAATCAAATTTTTCGCATTCGTATCACCGTCTTTGCAGAGTGCGCGTGTAAATAAAAATGAGGTTGGTTTTAGGACGCGCGAAATTTCTGAAAGAAATTTCGCGCGCTCGTTATTCACAAGCGAATTCGAACTCGTCACATCGAGCACTAAATCAATCGACGAATCTTCTAATGGAAATGATTCTGCAATTGATCGAACGTGATATTCAAGTGAAGCACCATCAGCAAGTTCGCGCGCGACAGAAATAGCTGTTTGTGAAATATCATATCCGATACCTGATGCTGCATAATTTTCAACAATATATTTTAGATTTTTTCCATTACCACACCCTAAATCAAGTACAACGAAATCACTCATGTCGATTTTTTCTTTCCGCCTTAACCATCGGACAAAATCTTTTACATCAGTGAGAGGTTCCTTTCCCATCGTCAAAAACTTCGGATCTCGATATTCCGATTCCCATGCAGACGCATTGTTATTTTCTTGTGATCGATTCATGAGCCGTTGGACAGAATTGAACTGTCGACCCCCACTTTACGAATAGGCATCGCCATCGGTCAAAACGATCCTTGTAAATTAATACTCTATCTGATAAAGTAAGGCCACCTATGGCCTGTTTTGTTGTTAAACAGGTCCATCATAGCACATCGCGCCGTTGTAGCTCAGTTGGTAGAGCAACTGCTTCGTAAGTAGTAGGTCGCCAGTTCAATCCTGGCCAACGGCTCAAAAATATTAATTAGCTGTATTTAGAACTAACATAAAATCCAGTTCTGCCGTTACATTTATACCCCTGTTTAGTTTTGTGTTCTCCAAGGGAGCTACTTCGTGTTTTTTTAGAAAATTTCTTACCACAATAAGTACACTGATATGTGTAAGTCATGCTGGCTGGCTGCTTATGAACTGTCCTAGTGAAAATACTTGTTCTCGATTTTTGAGCCTGTGCGGGTTTATTCGGGTCAAATAGAAATCTATTTTCAGGCATCTCACCCGCCTTTGACAGCTCTATCACATTTCTAGGCTCGAACCGGTCTTCCGTATTTTCAACGGATTCCAAATTCTCAGGAACAAAACAGCGTATACCAGGAGCATTATTCCCACCTGACACATTATAAACGTAAAAATATTCGCGTTGCTTTCCATCTCTTTGTTCAAGATATTTCAATGAGTATGGCTCTACAATCCTGTCAGCACCATTGTATCTAATTTTTAAAAGGGTCTGCTCACGTCCAGCTTTCATAATCGGAATCCTGTGTTCTGGCCCGAAATAGGCGAAATCCGCATATCCGTTATTTGGATACACATCAAACAGGTTTTCTAAGTCATTCAAGAAAAAAGAAATTGCCTCCTCCACTCCAAAAATGATACTCTTCGCGCAAATAAGTGTCTTGCCCCAATATGACTTGAAGTAATCGAATGGTGTCTTATGAAGGATGTCTTTCAAGACATGTGGATTCCTTTGGAAAATAGTCTTTGCCACGAATGCCTTGACTACCTCATTTTTATTCAAATTACCGCCCAGCATCTTAATCGAATGTACATAATCGAAGAGGTCCGGTGCGTGTTGCCTCTGGAGGAGGCATTTTAATTTGGTCGCTATGATTTCCTCAAGTTTCATACATCGAATTTTGCAAACCACTAGACTAGCATCTGAGTATGGATGAATAAGGTCAATACTTTGAATGGGAAGAAGTACCTTATCAAAACGTGTAATGTCCATTGAAATTCTAATCTTCAAGTCGTCTCGCTTACCGTAAAAGTCCTTAAAATAAATCCTTGCGTCATAAACGCGCAATCCAGGGATCGGAGCCTCCGAAGCGAGAAATTTTTCCTTGATACGATTCTCATCCTTCAAGAAACAAATTCCTGATTTCTCTTGAATGTGGTCACATATTATGTTGAGTTGTTCAAGTAAGAATGTTGGGTCAACATCTCCTGGAATTCCAAAATCTAAATCCGACGAGAACCGAGTATTCTCAAAATAACCCTTTCTTAGAGCATTACCTCCTTTTAAGAAAATATCATCTTTTAACTTACTTACAGTAAAAATCCCCGAGATAAACCACCCAAAAACATAATCACGCTCGACATTTGCAATGTGAATCTCAAATTCCCTTGCTTTTAATTCTATTTCGTCACGTGTAATCATAAAATATACTGTAGGTTATACACCAAAAATGGTTTAAACGAAACTGTAATACAAATAAACTAATAATGGGTTATAATCCTCTAGCCTGGTTCTTTATTAAATTAACATCCAAACTACTTTTTGAGCCTACTCTACCGGTTGATGAAACAGGTAGCTACAACGGCGATTACGTTATTAAAGGCCGACTCCCAAGATCGGCTTTTAATAACCAATATAACTTGACAAGATAATATTTCTGTTATCCACAGGTACTACCGCAGATACTTGCACGTAAATTTCATATCGGCTATACTCTAGCTATACACGCCCCAGCCAGCCGCAAGGTCCGCTGGGGTTTTGTTTGGATAATTTTTCTGCTATCCTATAAATCATGATACCTATTATCCTCATTGACGGAGAAAACTTCAAAGGGAAAATTAAGAGTGTATTTAAGGAGGCTGGAAAGGATAAGCCTGTATGGCATGAATATGACTTCAAAGCGCTATTAGATAAAGTTCTTGAGGGTATTGATACAAGTAATATCACCTTCTACTTTGC
>CAIQMU010000010.1 GCA_903873095.1 uncultured bacterium | reverse complement strand
CCTTCAAAGGGTATTTTGATTGCAGGTTTTAGAAATTGCGCTCACCCACTTGTAACTTATATTTTCGTACGGATCTCGTCTTGTCGCTTCCTGAGTTCCTGCACCTCCTCAAAAGAGGGAATCTCTTTCGAGTAATCCTCGCCGCGTACCTTTCCAAGGAATTTTATGTACTTCAGGGAGTTCTCGTAGGACGATGAGCCGTTCTCTCCCTGAAACTTGTGCATGTCGTCCAGGAAGCTATCGAGATAGACTCCTTGGTTTGGATTCTCGGAGGCGAACTTCCTTTTTTCTTCGGGTGTAATCGTCGAGAGAATCTTTTTTGGCCCCTCCATGATCTTTTCGCCAAGCTTCAAGTATTCGGCTTTCAGCTGCTCAGCGCCACCTCCTTCAACTGTGCTAGCGCCTTTTTTTATCAGATCTTCCAGGTGCTTGTCGCCAGCCTTCTGGGCCATTCCAAGGAGTCCCTGCATGTTGAGGCCCCCTAGCTTATCCTTGAGGGTATGGTAGTCGCCCTGCGACGTGGGGTCTTCCCTCGTTCCCTGTATCTTGAAGTCGAGCTGCTTCAGCTTCTCGTCGAGATCCTTCTTGATCCACTCAGTATCGTTGCCCTCGCCCTTGGCCTCTATGAGCCCCTGGGAATTTGCTTCCGCAACCACCTTCATCGCCTCCATCTGCTTGATGGAGGCCTCGCCGTACTTCTTCATATCGCCTGAGACGATATAGTACTGCATTTCCGCCTCCGCCTGCTTCTGGATGTCGTATGCCTCGGCGATCTTTTGTTCGCGTTCGGCCTTGCTGGTCTTTGCCTGCTCTGCGCCTCCCTCGGCCTTCACCTCGGCGACCTTTTCCTCTGTGGACTTCTCGACACCCTTGATCTCTTCCTCGTTCTTCGTGATCTTACCGTCCACGCCAGCAGTTGCTTCCTCTAGGTTTTCTTTGGAACCCCCCATGCTCTCGACCTGGGTGGTCTCGGCAGCATTGGCCTCGGCGCTCGGCAGAGCCTCCCCGAGTGTTTCGAGCTGCTTCCTCAAAGCATTGTTGGCGGCCTCCAGGTTTCCCTCCTCGACACCGTCGAAGCTCATGCGCGCGGTCTCTATCTTCTCATTGTTGGCTGCGATTTCGGCCTCGATCTCCGCCTTTGATTTTGTTTTTGGTGCGTTTTCGTGCATATGATTATGATTGGTTGGTGCTGGCTGGTAATCCTAGGGATGCCCGTATGGCCTCCATCTTCTGGGACTCAAGGCTCTTGATGTAGTCCTTGATGACGTGGTGCTTCTCGTCGATCAGCTCCTCGCGTTCCTTTCGGAGGGCGGTAAGCTTCGCGATGGCGTCCTCGTAGATTTCCCTTATTCTCTCGGCCTGCTGTTCTGGTGTCATACGCTCAATTATGGATTATCGGGAAGCCATTTGCAAGAGGGATCAGCAAGGCGCGTTTTGGTAAAAAATAGGACAGAAAACCCTTATTGACATTGACAATATCAGCAATGGTACTGTGCTAGAATAAAACCCATGGAGAACATTGTGAACGTCCTACAGGGTTATACCAAGGCAAGCAATTGTTTGATCTGCCGTAGAGAAACGGAAGGATATTCAAAAATTTCATGCCAATTTACCGTTCGTAAGCTACCCTGCCAAGCGAGCACGCTTGGACACTTGTCCTTAAAATACTAAAAGCACTCTTGTATATTGAGGATGTTTTCAAGTTGGATCATTTTTTCTTTCATGTTACTATATATCCATATGAAACCATCTTCACTTCTCAAAAAGATCACATTTTTTGTTGCCTTTCTTTTCACTATCATCCTCATTCCAAAAACATCATTTGCTTACACAGCAGGAGCATTTGTAACAGAATGGACTGTTCCATCTGACAACTTGACCATTACGATTCCGACCGATTCAAATTATTCTTACAATTACAACGTAGACTGGGGTGACTCAACAACCCCTGATTCAGGTGATACAGGTGGTGCATCTCACACCTATGCTGCAAGCGGTGTATATGATGTGACGATCACAGGGACGTTTCCTGCGATTTATTTTAATAGCGCTTCAGACGCACCTGATCTTACTAATGTTTTGCAATGGGGAACAATTCGTGGCAATCGATGTATTTTGCTTTTGCGGGGTGTACAAGCCTCACCACGTTTTCTGCAAGTGATACACCAGATCTTTCAAATGTGACGGATATGAGTAATATGTTTTTAGGCGATACTAGTTTTAATTCGGATATTAGTGGATGGAACATATCGAATGTAACAAATATGCAGGATATGCTTTCCGGGGAAGCTCTCTCTACTTCTAATTATGATAATCTCCTTGCAAGGTGGTCTATTGAAAATGTTCAAACAAACGTCAATTTTGGTGCAGGACAAAGTCATTACTGTTCAGCTCCTGGTCGGGTAGGTCGGAGTACTCTTATGGGTTCCGATAGTTGGACTATTACAGACGGAGGAGGCTGTCCATATATTTCATCTGCAACAGTTAATGGTTCAACTCTTACTGTTACTTATAACGAACCCCTTGCTACAACATCAGTGCCTATACCAACAGATTTTGTTGTAGATGATAACGGAACATCCTACACAATATCCAATGTATCAATTAGTGGTTCATCAGTAATTCTCACCCTTGCAACCGCTGTTTTAGCACAAGAGAATGTAACCATTAGCTATTTTCCTGGAACTAATCAAATCGAAGATTCTTCAGGAAACCTTGCAATACCGCTGTCAGATTACAGTCTTACCAATAATACACCTGCAATATTTACATATACTGCAGGACTTAATGGAACACTAATTGGTACAACCTTACAAACAGTTGCTCCTGGAGATATTGGAACACCCGTAACAGCAGTTCCAGACCCGGGGTACACCTTCTTAGAATGGTCCGATGGAGACACTGATAATCCAAGAACTGATACAGCTTACAATAATGTCTCTGTAACAGCGGAATTTGTTTCATCATGTGGACTGATTACGGTAGGAAATACTCCAACCGCATCAATTCTTGTTGGAAAAGATCTTTACGTCCTTAATGCGCAAGACAACACCGTTTCAGTTGTTGATACTCAAACAAATATTGTTACAACAACACTATCAGTAGGACAAGATCCTCGTTCTGTGGTTCTTAATAAGACAAACCTCTATGTTATTAATCAAAAAGACGGTACCGTTTCTGTTATTAATACAACAACCAATACGGTTACCAATACAATTGTTCTAACTATTACTAATCCGGACTTAGAAATCATGGCAGGTACGGACTTGTATGTTTTTAATGAAAAAGGTCACACATCTATCGTTGATACAACAAATAATACTGTGGTGGATGGTGTCACTGTTGGAGAAGGTTCTTTTTCTCCAACTCTAGTGGGAACCAATCTTTATGTTTTAAGTCATAAATATAATGATGTGTATGTTATTGATACGACAAATAACATGCTTGTGGGATCACCGATTTCGACTGGTCGGGTCCCATCTTCTGCAATTCTTGTTGGTACGGATCTCTATATAACAAATCAAAAAGATAGTACGGTCTCAGTTATTGATACCACGAATAATATCGTAACAACAACTATTAGAGTCGATGATGATCCCATTTCTGCTACACTTGTTGGAAATAATCTTCTTTATGTGGCAAATATAAAAGGAGGAGATTTTTCAATAATTAACACGACAACAAACACAGTTACAAAT
>CAIQMU010000009.1 GCA_903873095.1 uncultured bacterium | reverse complement strand
TGTGATAAAGTACGAATAGTACGCTTGTGGTGGTTCATAAGTGTATTGATTAATTACTAAAACCGTCCTGCCGGACGGTTTTAGTATACGGCGTTGCCTTCAAACGTACACCCCAGCTGCGCTGGGGGTTTTTGGATGAAATAAAAAAAGTGAGAAGAAATTTCTTCTCACTTATACTAAGCTGGATGCTACCTTTTAGTTTTTTAATAGGTTAGCAAACGGGGTGTTTGGTGTAGTCTCAGGATCTACCAGGACGACATCTGCTGAAACTGAAAGGTCTGGTTTTTTCTGAACCGGTACGTTGATGTCTTTCCATTCGATACGATCCAAAACATCGTCGAGTTTGAGCATCTCTTTGCGTTTTTCTATCGCCCTGAGAGCCATTTCGATTTCGGTATCAGTTGCATTTCTGCGTGTGTCACCAACCCTCTCTTTCATGAAGTTCCATTCGCGATGATCGATGGCTTTGCCATTTGTTTCTTCATAAATATTTGGCAAATACACACCTTCTGGTGACATGTATACAAATCCACCATTGGATCCTTTTACTTGTACGAGTAGGTTGCCATTCTTGGTTGTTAATACTTGTCCTGTGTTGTTTTCCATGATTATATAGTTTTTAATTGTTTACGCTATAATACCATATATACACTATAAAGTCAAGTACCTCAAAAACCCCAAATTTGCTATAGTATTTCAAGCATTTCATGACCCGACTGACACTCGGAGAGAATGCATCAAGTTGGGAGGATTGCTTTTGCAATCGAAGAAAGGTGGCACCACGCTGTGTCCTGCGTAGCTTTAGCGAAGCAGGAAGGCGTCCTTTCAGATTTATCAATCAAATTAATCACATTGATAAATCCAAAGGTGTTTTATTTTTGGATTTATAAACGTTTCATTGTTATGAAAGACAGAATTTTAATCGGCGACTTGAACAAGCATATTGACCAAGAAGTTACTATCTGCGGATGGACCGACACACGACGCGACCAAGGAAAAATGGTTTTCTTCGAATTCCGTGATCGCACAGGAAAAGTACAAGGAGTAACACTTCCAAATTCACCTGCCATGGAAGTTGCAAAAACACTTCGCAGTGAATGGGTGGTTGCGGTAACAGGAAAAGTAAACAAACGACCGGAACGAAATATTCAGGCCGATAAAGTTAATGGAGATATTGAACTTGAAGTACTTGGTGTTGAAGTATTAAACGAGGCGGAAACACCGGTGTTTGATATTACAGCAGACACCAAAGATGTTGGTGAAGATGTTCGTTTGAAATACAAATACTTGGATATGCGAAGTGCTCGCGTGCAAAACAATATCCGTATGCGTGCAAAAGTTGCA
The DNA here is from genome assembly GCA_903873095.1 of uncultured bacterium. Taxonomy (GTDB): domain Bacteria; phylum Patescibacteriota; class Minisyncoccia; order Phycocordibacterales; family UBA1006; genus CAIXMG01. Next base: position 3,897 of record CAIQMU010000009.1, on the reverse strand, counting down.
AAGCATATTCGCGATTTCTTGACGAACGAAGGATTCATCGAAGTTGAAACACCTCTTCTTACAAAATCAACACCAGAAGGTGCGCGCGATTTCGTGGTGCCTGCACGTTTGTACCCTGGAAACTTTTATGCACTTCCGCAGTCACCTCAGCAGTACAAACAACTTTTGATGACAGGAGGCATCGAACGATATTTCCAAGTCGCAAAATGTTTACGTGATGAAGACTCTCGAGGAGATCGCCAACCAGAATTTACCCAAATCGACATGGAGATGTCATTCGTAGAACAGGGTGATATTATGGATGTAAACGAACGCGCCTTGATTGATATTGTCGAGAAATTCTATCCTGAAAAAAAGATTCAAGAAAAACCATTTCCTCGTATTACGTATAAAGAAGCGATGGAAAAATATGGAAACGATCGACCAGATTTACGAACAGATAAAAATGATCCAAATCTTCTTGCGTTTTGTTGGATAATTGATTTTCCATTTTTTGAGGCGACAGCAAAATCAGATAATCCTGACACGATGGGGGAATGGACGTTCACACATAATCCATTTTCTGCACCAAAGCCTGAGCATATGGGTATGCTCATGAACAAGGAAAGCATTGAGGAAATTTTGACGACACAATACGATATCGCACTCAATGGATATGAAATTGGAGGAGGTTCAATTCGAAATCATAAACCAGAAGCTTTGAAAAAAGTATTCGAGATTATGGGATATGATATGGAAACAGTTGAGCGAAACTTTGGGCATATGTTAAAAGCGTTTTCTCTTGGTACGCCACCACACGGGGGAATTGCATGGGGATTTGATCGCTTGATGATGTTGCTTCAAAATGAACCAAACATTCGCGAGGTTATTCCATTTCCAAAGACTGGGGAAGGAAAAGATCCAATGATGGATTCACCTGCGCCGATTGCACAAAAACAGTTGGATGAACTTTCAATTCTTCTTAAGAAGAAAGCAGAGAAATAATTTTCAAATAAAAACTCGTCATCATTGACGAGTTTTTTGATTAAAAATATTCAAGTCTTCGATCGGCATGCTTAACCCTTGGTTCGGGCTGAACGATTATCTGTTTTTGGTTACTTGAATTTTTTTCTAAGATTTTCTTTGCTGGTTTTGATTTTTTCTTTCTCTTCGTATTTTTCATAATTATATTGTTTCGAGAATAATACAATATCGTTGATAAAGAACTGATAAAGAAATAATAAAGAGAATATAAGATTTTGTTCGTTGTACCAAAACCCAAAAAAAGTTACAATAGAACCATATTTATGTCTGACTACGTTGTAAAAACAACCGAATTTGAGGGGCCAATTCATCTCCTTTTGAAACTAATCGAGGATCGCAAAATGCATGTATCCGAAGTTTCCTTGGCAAGTGTGACAGAGGATTTTTTGCAGTTCATGGAAATCCATCAACTATCCTACGGACAAATTTCATCATTCGTCGTTGTTGCGGGCGCACTCTTACTTGTAAAAGCACGATCACTCTTGCCACAAATGGAACTTACCGAAGAAGAAGAGGAAAGTATCACAGATCTCACAGAGCGCATTCGGCAATATCAAATTGTTAAATCGTTTTCTGAAAAACTTGTACCCGTGTGGCAAAAACAAGTTTCATTTGAACGAAACTATACAGATAAAACTCCTGTTTTTGCACCAGATCAGAATATAAAGCCAAGTATTCTCGGTGGAATGCTCCAAGAATTATTTCAAGCATTTCCTATTACAGAAAAAATTCCTGAGCGTGCCATCAAGGTCGTCGTCAAACTCGAAGAAGTTGTCGAAAATCTCGCAAAGAGAATTCAGTCAGGAATCGCATTTCATTCGCGTGATATTATGAACAAGTATCGCGACGCAACCGATCCAACAGAAAAACGTCAGGCAAAAGTATTTGCTGTGGTGTCGTTTCTTGCGATCTTGGAACTTGTTAAGAAGGGAATTGCAAGTGTGATGCAAAATGAAAATTTTGATGATATTGAATTAAACAATACACAATTATGAATCTAACTCAAAAAATTGAAAGCTATTTATTTTATACAGGCGAAGCAGTTTCGATTAAAAAACTCGCCAATGTTTTTGATGTATCCGAAGGTGAAATTTCTGATGCATTAAAAATGCTTGATGAAAATTTGGCAGGGCATGGGATTATTCTGATGCGAAACGGAGATGAGGTCATGCTTGCAACGCATCCTGAAATGAGTTCACTGATTTCAGATATCAAAAAGCAAGAATTATCTGATCCGCTGTCCAAAGGGGCACTCGAAACCCTTGCAATCATTCTTTATAAAGACGGCGCAATAAAACCAGACATTGATTTCATTCGTGGAGTGAACTCTGGGTTTATGCTTCGTAACTTACAAATTCGCGGACTTATCGAAAAGGTTGAAAATAAAGATGACCCTTCTTCGCGAGGCGCTACGAATGGGCACGGCAAACGTATTGCCAAGTATCGCGCAACATTTGATACGCTGCGATACCTCGGCATTTCAACCATCTCAGAATTACCAGATTTCAATCTCTTTATTTCCGAATTTCAAAAACGAGAATCCATCGGTGAAAAAACAGAGGAGAATATTTTTACCAGCTAATCAATTATCATTATGATCCCATCATCAATTCTAAAAGTCTTCTTACCATCAGTTGTTTCATTCATAGTTGGTATTTTGATTACGCCACTTTTTACCAAATATTTTTATCAGTACAAGTTATGGAAACGTTCATCACGACTTGATAATGATGATGCTATGAGTGAGGCATTTAAAAAACTTCATGTGCATAACGAAAAAAGTGAAACAGGAACACCTCGTGTTGGAGGGATTATTATTTGGGTTTCAGTTGTTATTGTTATTCTTGCGATATTCATTTTATCTAAAATTGTAGGAGGTCCTATGTTTGATAAGCTTGATTTCTTATCACGAGGCCAAACACTTCTTCCACTATCGGCTCTTGTACTCGGAGGATTGTTTGGTCTTCTCGAAGACACCTTTGAAATTTTTGGTGACCGATTTCATCAGTTTAGAAACGGCATGAAAGGGCAGAATGTAATCGTTGTAACCTTGATTGGATTACTCGCATCATTTTGGTTTTACTTCAAATTGGGGATGCATACGGTTCATATTCCATTTGCGGGTGATTTAAATATTGGATGGTTATTTATCCCATTTTTCGTGATTGTGGTACTTGGAACATTTTCATCACGTGTTATTGATGGGATTGATGGTCTTGCAGGGGGTGTTATGGCAGTTGCGTTTGCAGCATACGGCATGATTGCATACACCAAAGATTTGATTGATATTGCAGCGCTCTGTATGGTAATTGTCGGCGGAATCCTTGCGTTTCTTTGGTTTAATATTCCACCTGCCAGATTTTATATGGGGGAGACGGGAATGCTTGGACTCACACTCACGCTTGCATTTGTTGCATTTTTGACAAACTCGGTTGTAATTCTCTTGGTGATTGGAATTCTTCTGGTTGCAACATCTCTTTCAAGTACGATTCAAATTACCAGTAAAAAATATTTTGGAAAAAAGGTATTTCTTGTTGCGCCACTACATCATCATTTTCAAGCTCTTGGATGGTCGCGAGAAAAGATCACGATGCGCTATTGGATTATTGCCATCATGGCAGCTGTTGTTGGGGTGATTATTGCCATTTTGGGATAGGTACCCCCTCACCTCGCAGAGCCTCGGCACTCCCCCTAAAAGGGGGAGACAGGCTTCAGTAAAACGAAGCTGTCCCCTCCTTTTAGGAGGGGTGCCCGTAGGGCGGGGTGGTATATCATTATGAAAAAATATTTTCAATTCGACAAACTATTTTTCTGGCTTACGACCACACTTGTCGTGATTGGTCTTTTTGTGTTTCTCTCGGCATCATTTTCTGC
>CAIQMU010000008.1 GCA_903873095.1 uncultured bacterium | reverse complement strand
GAACTCACCTTGCAATTTTTCTTTCAAATCACGAATCGTTGATTCGAGTGTCGCAACTGCGGAATACAAATCATTGATTTCTTTTTCAAGAAACGCATCACGCGAAACCATTTCATCAAATTCTGCGAGAACATCTCCTGATCCACCCCCACCCATATCTTCGAGTCTGATTTTCATGCGCTCGATTTCATGATGAAGTGCACGAAGTGCTGTATCATCAATATGCACATCATGATTTACAAAACTGCTTTTCAAATCAAGAATGCGTGTACCAACAAGATTTTCCGCTTGAATATATTCTGATTTCAAAAGTTCAATACGTTCGTTAATATGCGATTCTTCATTATTCAAAATAGAAAGTCGTGACGTAATTTCATTTCGTTTTGCCTGAAGTTCATATTTTGTTCGTTCAGAATCTTGGGTTAATTTTCGCGCTTCTGAAACTTGCATTTCGAGGCGTTTGATTTCTTGTTCAAAATGATTATTTTTTTCATCAATAGATTTAATTTGATTTTCTAACTCTTGTTTTGAAGATTCAAATTCTGATGTATCAACATGAATTGATTCTGCGGGACTTCCCTTTTTATCAGCAACATATGCGCGCAGTTTTGCGATGGCAGAATGTAAATCAAAATCTCCATTTTTGGCAAGTGCCTCAAATTCATCGACAAGGTTTTCAATATCAAGAATTGATACAACGGAAACACCGGCTTTGCCTGGTTTTGTCGCCATTTTGGCAGCTTCAATCATTCCCTCGACACGTCCGATTTGTCGCGCAATATCATCGCGCGATTTCGCATTAGTTCGAATTTCGTTTCGCACATTCTCGATTTCTGTTTCAAGATGAGCAACAGAATCAATTTCTGAGTTTTGTGCAATATGTGCGATGCGATCTTCGATCATGACAAAATCTGTTTCGAGATTTTTCTTTTCCTTGTCGAATGTAAATTGTTTTCGCGCGATGGAACTTTGCTCCTCGACTAAATATTTTTCATACGCAGATGCAAGTGCGATTTCAATTTCGCGTGCCTTCTCGATTTTCTCAACTTGTTTTTTCAAAAACTTGATATGTGGCGCAAGTTCGCGACGAATTGATTCAGCCTGTCCGACATGTTCGCGTGTTTTTTCAAGTTTTCGCTCACCTTCTTTGATTCGATAATGATACAACTTCAATCCGAGTGATTCCTCGAGCATCTCGCGTCGTTCTGCAGGTTTTGAGTTTAATAATCGATCGGCTTCACCTTGTGAAATGATATGGTGACCACTTGAACCGATGTTTACTGATGCGATAAGTTCATGAATATCTTTGAGGCGAACGTCATGACCGTTTAATGTGTATTTATTTGCGCCGTCGGAATACACTTCACGTGAAATGGTGATTTCATCGAAATCAAGTGATAGATTTTGATCGTCAACACTTGGTAACGAAAAAATTCTTTTCGAGTTATCGAATGTGATTGATACTGATGCGCGTGACATTTTTCCGATTTGCTTTGAACCTTTGAAAATGAGATCGGCTCCGGTTTTGGAACGCATTGATTTTGTTGATTGTTCACCGAGTACGAATCTGATTGCCTCGACGACGTTTGATTTTCCAGAACCGTTTGGCCCAACGATTGATGTGACTGGTGCCGAGAAATCAAAAATAGCGCGTTTCGCGAACGATTTAAACCCGTGCATTTCGAGGCGTTTCAGTGTCATAAGATTTTTAAATTATAACAAAAAAAGGATGTTGATGCATCCTTTTTCACCTAAACAATCTTTGTTGACACTGTTCTCTCAAAATAAGTTCTTCAGCAATCTCTTGAAAAGGTTTATAATAACTTGCATCTTTTTTATCTTTTCGAAGTTTTTCAATATAATTTCTGATTTCTGAATTTTTCCATGCCATTGTCACATAATTACCCATTACCTCATCAAAAAGATTTAAATCTATGAGATCTTTTTTCCAGAAATTTGAAGCCACATCAAAAGTATCAAGATACTCATCAATATCATATTCATCAAATTCTCCCCCATTTGTTTCTAAAATAAATTTTTGTTCTTCTGTTAATTTTATAATTTTTTGATTTCTATCAGATTCAAAAAAATCTTTTTTAAATTGATACAGAAATTCTGCCTTCTTTTGTTTATTCAATGCCGTCAATTGAACCCATGCGACAACAAAAAGACCAACACTAGCAAACGATCCCATAATTTCAATTATTTTGGAAAAGCACATATTTGTATAAAAATTATTTTCTAAAACTTTTTCTGTCTACTCCCGCCATATCCAAAATCGAAAGCAATGTTCCCTTGGCAATATCTCGCCCATGGTATGGAATCGTCACCATCCTATTATCAATTTTTCTATAAAGAATATAATGACTTCCTGTGACATGATCAATAACAAATCCTTGTTTTTCAAGAAATTTGATAATATTTTTAGGAGTCATCGCCGGTAACTTAGGCATATTCTCGAGGAGCAAAATCGAGTGTGCTAATAAAACTATCAGCGTCTGTTGGAATTTTTTCGTTTCGTTTTTGAAGTGATGCAAGATATCCTTCAATAGCATCTTTGATCATCATTTGTGATTTCTCAAGAGTTTTTCCATATGAAATACACCCTGGGAGTGAAGGGACGATTGCTGTAAAACCACCTTCTGGTTCAGCTCGAAACAATACATTGAATTTTAATGTTGGTTTCAATTTCATAGTCTCATTATATCACGATATAAAAATCATGCAAATCCGTTGTTTTTATTCCCTCAACCCCTTATTCCTATAAAGTCCAAACTTCAAAATCTCATTCACAACTAAATAAATCGCCGTGAGTCCAAAGATGAGGCCGACTTGGACAAGAGATAATGTATAGAGGTGGAAGACTTGGTTTACGTACGGAATAAACGGAAGCGCAAGTGCAACCATTCCACACGTCACAATAATCGAAAGAAACAATTTCGACATACGTGGTGATTTCCAAACAGGTAACCGTGTACGAATTGAAAAAATAAAGATGAGTTGCGCAAGAACCCCAAACACAAACCATCCTGTTCGTAAAATTGAAATGTCATATCCGCGAAACACATAAAAAAACAAAAAATCAAATGCTGAACTAAGTGCAGCAAAAGAGATAAGTGTCGTAAAGAATGAACTTGGTTTTTCTTGGGTTGGCCTTAAGGTAAGAGATGGCGCAATTTGATCAGTAATCAAAAAAATGAATGGCAAATCAGTCAGCAAATTATTGAGCAAAATCTGAACAGGAAGAAGTGGTAGTTCGTGCAGGGAAAGCGTAATCACCGTAAGAGAAATAAGACTTCCCATATTCCCCGAAAGAGTTGACATCAAATACGTACGCACGTGTTCGAATGCTTCCCGACTCATTTTAATCGCGGTCAAAATCGGCGAAAGGCCTTTTTCAAGAAGAATCACATCCGCCGATTGCCGTGCAATATCACTCGCGTTATCAACAACAAATCCCACATCGGCACGTTTCAGTGCCAGCGCATCATTAATTCCGTCACCAATAAACCCAACCACTCCGTGATCCAAATACTCATCAATGAGTTCAGATTTTTGTTCGGGCTTACAGCGTGCGTAGACTTCATAACTTTCAATATCAGCAGGAGCTTTTCCAGTCCACGAATCCATGGAATAGACTTTGTTATTTTCGATATCATTCGGATTTAAAATTCCACTGACATATGTCGCAACCGCCGCACTATCCCCTGTTAGAATTTTAATATCGACTCCAGCGTCTTCGATTTCGTGATAGACATCAATGATGCCGTCTTTGAGCGGATCCTCGAACATGCAAGCCCCCTGCAAGATGTATGTCTTGTCATTGATCATTTTCTTTGCAAATGCAATTACGCGAAAACCTTCACCTTCAAATGTTTTACACTGATCAAGAAAACTTTGTGGGGCAACAGAAACACCTGCCACAAACGGATACTGACCACGAATAATCTGCACACCGTCAGAGAATGTGTACACTGCAAATCCTCGAGTTGATTCAAATGGTGAAAGTGTCACATCGACAGGTGTTACTGGGCTTGGTAAAAATCGTTTTGTCGCATCATCAAATACAGCATCCATCGGCGTGCGTTTGTAATTTGAATACGCAATTTTGCCCATGACATCATTAATTCCACCAATATCAATCACGCTATGCACTGACAAATTATTCTGCGTGATCGTTCCTGTTTTGTCTGTAAACAAGAAGTCCATACTGCCGAGGTTTTCAAGTACCGAAAGTTTTTTAACAAGGACACTTGATTTCGCAAGTGCAAGTGCTTCGCGCGTCAAAATAAGTGTCACGATCAGTGGTAATAGTTCTGGTACAACAGAGACAAGAAGTGAGATTGCGTACAGCACGAAATCAGACAAATGCATTGAATGTGCAATGAGCACATTTCCAATAAACACAAATATTAAACACGCGATGGTGAATATCAAAATCGCACGACTGATACTGTTTAAAAATCGTTCAAAGTTACTACTTTTTTCTGTGGCAGAAATTTTTTCTGCATATTTCAAGATTGAACTTTCTGCACCGATTGCGGTAACTTGTGCTTCGATTGTTCCGCCGACAAGTGACGATCCGGCAAATAATTGTGCCCCGCTTGAAATTTGCTCCGGCATCGTTTCGCCGGTGCGAACCGAATTGTCAACAAATGCATCTGTTGCAAGTCGAGCAGTCATGTCTGATACAAATACATCTCCGGGTTCACAAATGACAATATCACCGAGCACCACATCAGTACTTGGAATTTCTGAAATAATTCCGTCGCGGCGAACGGTTACCATATGTGTCACAAGTTTCTGCAGTGCCTGAGTACTTTTTGTTGCTTTGTATTCTTGAAAAAAACCAATGACTGAATTAATAACGGCAATTGCTATGAAAATAATTCCATCAACTATTTGATTTAATCCAAATGAAAGTACTCCTGAAATAATCAACAATAAAAAGAAAAATGAAAAAATCTGACTTTTCAAAACATCCCACATAAGCTCCCGATCACTTTTCGTATGTGCGGGAATATTTTTAGGCAATCTTAAAACTTCTTCTTTTGTAAGACCTGTTGCGAGATTTGTTTCTGGGTTCATGTTCTTAGTATAACAAAAAAGAGCACCTTGGCACTCTTCCCTTTTCTAAAATATTAGCTCCATTTTTTAACTTCGAGAGCCTTGCGTGCTGCGGCGGTTTCTGCCTCTTGCTTTGAACTTCCTTTCCCTTCGGCTACTTTTTGATCACGAAAGTATATTCCGACCGTAAACACCTTGTCATGGTCAGGACCTTTCTCGTTTAACACTTTGTATGATGGTGTAACACCCTCGTTTTCTTGTGATTTTTCTTGAACAAATGATTTCGCATCACGCCAAAGTCCCTGAGCAATAACATTTTTAAGTTCCGGAAACAAATGTGTTTCAATAAATTTCTGCGCGGCGCCGTATCCTTGATCCAAATAAAGTGCACCCGTAAACGATTCAAATGTGTTCGCCAAAATATACGCACGAGCTTTGCCGGTATCTTTTGCTTCACCTTTTGACAATAACAAGTAATCTTCAAACCCAAGTTTTTTTGACGCATCAGAAATTGAATTCGTGTTCACAAGCGCTGCGCGATACGCAGTCAGTTCCCCTTCTGGTTTATCAGAAAATTCCTTGTATAAGTAATCCGTCACAACCAGTTCAAGTACCGCATCCCCCAAAAATTCTAATCGTTCATTATGTGCCATTTTAATATTCGCATTTTCATTCAAATATGAACGATGCAAAAACGCCTGCATAAGCAAGTCTTTGTTTTTGAATTCAATATTTAACTTTTTTTCAAGTTCTGAGAAGTCTTTCATGCGGTTTACATCTTTACAATCTTTTCAATTGCCATCGCCATCAACTGTGTTACATCGTCATACATGGTTAAATCTCCAATTTCAGAAAGTTCAAACCATTTTGCATCTTTAAGTCCTCCTGTCCCTGACTCCAATACCAATGGTATAAAATCAGATTTTGCCAAGAAATAGATCACATGCTTGCGAACCTTTCCTCGTGTTGGATGATTTGCAACATATTCGTTCTCACCAAGTTTTTCAATGATCGTAATATCGAGTCCGATTTCTTCTTTTAATTCTCGAATCGTACCTTGTTCCGGTGTTTCACCTTCTTCGATTGAACCTTTTGAAAGAGTCCAATATCCAAACACATCATGCACCATCGCAAATCGGATAGTTCCTGTATCATCTTTTGAAAAAACAATTGCTCCACCTTTCATATCAACAGGGTACTGCGAAGGATCAAGTGGCTCATGAACATATTTCTTTTTTGAAACCTGATCTTTCCCTGGTTCACCAATCTCTTTGTAGATCGCACCAAGAACTCCGTTTACAAACGGACCAGATTTTTCACCACCAAACGACTTGGCAAGTTCGATAGCCTCGTTGATAGCAACTTTTGGAGGAACTTGTTCACGATCACCAAACAGAAGTTCATATAAACCAAGTCTTAGAATATTTCGGTCTACCGTTGAAATTTTAGCAATCGGCCATTCAGGTGCAGCCTTCTCGATAATTTCATCGAGAACTTTTTGCTTGCGAACAATATTATGAGCAGTCTCGCGAATAAATGTCGGATCATCAATTCCATCGCCAAATTCACCCAAACAATGGTCGAGTGCGCCGTCCACGCGTGATTCATCGAACCCGTTAAAATCGAGATCGAATAATGTCTGCATGATAATTGAGCGTGCTAAATGTCGATGAGCCATAAAAAATAAAGAAGGTGCTAGTGAGATTAAAGAATTGAATGAGTTACGAGAGACAGTATATACCAATCTCTCGTAACCTTTCAAGCCTCTAGAATTAATTTAGGCTTTTTTCTGCTTTTTAGCAACTTTAGCAACCACGTCGATCACCTTGCGCCCCTTGTACATTCCTGTTGACATATCAACACGGTGACGCAAATGCGCACTACCTGTTTTTGCATCCACGGTAAATTTAGGAGCCGTAAGTGCATGATGACTTCGGCGACTTGCTGTTTGGGACTTTGTATGACGCATTCGTACTACCATAATGGATACACTATACACGAATTATAAAATAATGCAAGCCACCACACCTATTCTCATTTTTAAAAATGAGAATAGGTGTGGTGGCAAGTAAAAAAGCCCTTCGATATAATCAAAGGGCTTTGAATGTGTTTGATTTTGGCTTAAACAAATTTGTTCATAGCCTTTTCGCACAACTCGCGCGATATTTTACACAGTTCATCTATTGCCACTTTTAAGGGGGCGCGGTGATGAAAATATAAAACTTCGTTCAATATCTCGAGGGGTAGATACATCGGCTTACCAGTTTCAGGATCGAACTTGTTTATTTCATCCTGAAGCAGTTCACCTCTGCAGGTTCTCCCATCAATAAGGAAGAAATACTTAGTATGATTTGGCATCCTTACCGTTGCAGCTTCGAGCTCAAACGGTTCCTGTGTTATGCTACGACCAGTCTCTTCATGAGTCTCACGATAGAGTGTGCCTAGTTTGTGTTCATTCAGAGGTTTCATTTGACTTGCTTCAGTTTTGTGAATCTCGGAATTGTAGGGTACGATCAGAAATGCAATACTGGTTTCCGTTTCGATCCAGTCTAATCCTCCGCAGTAGTGAGAGCGATCAGCTGATGTTCCTCCTGGAAATTTGATCT
>CAIQMU010000007.1 GCA_903873095.1 uncultured bacterium | reverse complement strand
TGATTTGAAACCCGTCGAAATTTTTCAAGGTACCGTCATAGATTAGCTGATCATCAGCAGTAAGATACGAAGTCGAAAATTCAGTTTTCCCACTTGCTGCGCCACCAGCCATGAAAATAACCTCGCGATATTTCCCTGATTTCAAATGTTCAATAAAATCTTTATCTGCAAGCTTTGCACTTTCACGATGAAAATCCTCGGATCTCTCCGGATCGTATCCCGCGACTTTTTTCTTGTATTCATCAACTTCGATGATCATTCTGATATTCTAACAAATTTTACAATTTTAAAAAACATGCTAATCTGCGATCATGTCAAGAAACACTCCGCCAGCTGGCGGATACTCCAAAAAAATACTTAAAATCCTTGCTGAAAACAAGGCGGTTTCGGTGCCGGAATTGATTGAACAAATAAATCCACCCCTCCGCCCTACGGGCACCTCCCCTTATAAAGGGGAGGATTCCGCGCCAAACGCTTCAAAAATGGCTCCAAAGGAGCGATATGCTCTTAATCGGTCATTGCGAGGACTTGTCGAATCAGGCCTTGTAGAGAGTCATTTTTCAGGGCAAAACGATTATGCTCGTTTAACCTCTGTTGGTCGTCGAAAAGCCGTCAGCCAGAAACTTGAATCAGATGATTCCCTTGTTCCCAACTGGGATGGCAAGTGGCGCATCATTTTACTGGACTTGCCAGAGTCGCGAAAAAACGAACGTGAAAGTTTGCGATATCTCTTGAAAAAAGCCGGGTTTACGTGTTTAAAAAATTCCGCATGGATTTCACCTTTTCCGTTTGAGCATATGTTTACCAACATCAAAAAAGACCTCGGCCTTACAACCGAGATGATGATTTTGGTGACGGATCATTTGGACGAGGAGACAGAGAAGTCACTCGTTGAAATTTTCAAGAAATAAATTATATTTCCCAAATTTTCGTGCTATAATATTCTTAACAAGAAAATCTATGCTATCTAAAAGATCATCCATTTCAATATTTGCAACATTATTGGTCGTTTGGCAAGTATTTACACTGATCCAAACCTTTGGTAAAATGTCATGTGACATTTTACCAAAGGTTTGGATCAGTTGAGAATTAAATATTTCAAAATAAAACCCCCTCAAGGGTTTTATTTTTTAGTCCATTCTTTTTGTGGGATTCCTGACTGCATGATAATACCTTTTAGGGTTCTTGTTTTTATTGCAACCTTCCCATGAAAAGGAACACAAACATGTCTCGACTTTTTCTCATAGATACCATGATAGTAGTAATGACTTGCATTAACATAATTTAATGTAAAATTATATTCTTTTAAGAAATCAACCACATCATCAAATGTCCAATTAAAAATCCCGCGAGGCATATTATTAAGCTTGCGAATAACCAAACATTGCAACCTCAAAAGGTGATTTGATTGATTTTTTAGCTGTTAACTTTGCCCATAAACTTTCATATTCTGGATCAGTTTTTTGGTTAAGAGGCGAAAAACGAGCCCCTTTAATTTTATTTAAAGATGTAACATAGCCACTCACTGCTTGAAGTAGTGACATGAAGGCTAGTTTAGGATCATCACTTGATTCAACAATATTAAATTCCAAGGCAACCGCATACCATGTGTCGCCATCACGAAAAACAATATGTCGAAACTTACCTTTTTGTGGAGTATTCATAGGATTTGATAGTACCATATTTTATTTCAACTTCCAAACCACAACCCTCGCTGGTCTGATGATTCGATCCCCCATCTTGTAACCTTTTTGGATGATCTTTGAAATTTTGTGATCAAGGTTCGCATCATCCGTTTCAACAACCTCAATCGGTTCATGAAGATTTGGATCAAAGTCTACACCAACTTGATCAATCGCCTCGACATTATTATTCTCGAGAGTATTTTTCAACTGACTGTAGATGTATTCAACACCAACGCGCCAATTTTTGTCTACCGCTTCCCACGCAGTCGTGTTCCCCATCGCCATATCAAATGAATCAAGTACCGGCAAAAAATCACCCAAAACTTTTTCGGTGGTTTTTTTCTTGGTCGTGTCGCGAACCTCATCAAGTTCTTTTTTCAAGTTTACGTAATCAGCTCGAGATCGCTGAAGAGCCGTCAGGTGATCACGTGACTCAACTTGAACTTGTTTCAACTGTTCACGCAAATCTTTTAACTTTTGCTTGTCTTTTTTCTCGTCCCCAACCCAGTCAAGTTCCTCAAATTCAACATCGTCACCTGATTCAAGTTCCTCAGGATAAACTTCTAATTCTTCATTATTTGTAAGGTTTTGATCGTCGTTCATAGGGTTTTAGTATAGCAAATTTAGACTTTTAAATAAATACATTGACTCTATTTTTAAAATTTGATA
>CAIQMU010000006.1 GCA_903873095.1 uncultured bacterium | reverse complement strand
GAACGGAACTCATGGAGTAGGGGTGAAATCCGTTGATATCATGGGGAACACCAAATGCGAAGGCAGTTCACTGGCACATTACTGACACTGAATCACGAAAGCGTGGGTAGCGAATGGGATTAGATACCCCAGTAGTCCACGCCCTAAACGATCTTCTCTCGCTATACGGAGTATCGACCCTCTGTGTGGCTTAGCTAACGCGTTAAGAGAAGCGCCTGGGAAGTACGGCCGCAAGGCTAAAACTCAAAGGAATAGACGGGGACTCGCACAAGCGGTGGATGATGTGGTTTAATTCGACGATTCACGAAGAACCTTACCAGGGTTAGAAATCAAGACGAAGATAGCCAGAAACGGTTATCGTCTTCGGACGGCTTGACAGGTGATGCATGGTTGTTGTCAGTTCGTGGTTTGAATTGTTCCCTTAAGTGGGGTAACGAACGAAACCCTCGTCGTGTGTTATATTTGTCACGCGAGACTGCCCCCTCTCTGAGTACAAGCGACTTACACTAAGTCCTTGCGCCTCCGTGGAGCATCTTCTTTTCCGCAGCTTGCGAGGAAAAAAGATGTGAACGGAGAAAGCAAGGACGTTGTAAGGAGTTTGCAAATAGGGAGGGGGGAGGAAGGAGAGGATGACGCCAGATCAGCATGTCCCTTGATACCCTGGGCTACACACGTCATACAATGGTCACTACAGAGGGCTGCAATACCGTAAGGTGGAGCCAATCCTTAAAAGTGGCCCCAGTTCAGATTGAGGTCTGAAACTCGACCTCATGAAGTTGGAATCGCTAGTAATCGCAGGTCAGCTATACTGCGGTGAATACGTTCTCGAGTCTTGTACTCACCGCCCGTCAATTCAAGGGAGCCGGTAGCACCCGAAGTCTGCGCCTCGCGTGGCCTAAGGTGAGATTGGTGACAGGGAATAAGTCGTAACAAGGCACGGGTAGCGGAAGCTGTTCGTGGATCATTTCAATTGAAGATCGGTTTTAATTCTTAGGAATTACAAACTCTATTGTCGGTGTTCAACATTCGTGTTGATCGATGATTGCTTTATCATCATTAAAATAAGCACGGTGTTCTGATACCGTTACCAGAACCGAAAACCCGATCGTGTCATTCTGTACAGAGACATGATGGGTCATAGGACGAAACAAAAGACTTTGAAATCTTTTGATGGGATGCATAAACCTCTTTATTCTTGTTACATTTACAAGAAAACACTGCACACATGTGCGGTTTTTTCTTTGTGTAAGGATGCCTGTGGTTCTTGACTTAATTCATATATAGTGCTAATATTCGTTTTGAATTTGTATTTCATTTTAAAACATTTAATATTAACAGCATGGAACTATTTAATTTTGGGAGATATCGCAAAAATCTTGCGGAAGATTTAAAAGATGTTCGTAAAACTGACCCTGAAAAGGCAAAAAAACTTTTGGCTCAAGAAAAGGGTAAAAGTACGACCACTCAGGAATTTAGGCATTGGGAATATGATGAAAATAAAAGGAGTCTCACACTTCCTCCAACCGTTCGATATAGCGAAGCTGAAAAAGCCCATAAAGCTGAACGTAAAGAAGCGCAAGAAAATTCTCCTGTTTTGAAAGCAAAACGAGAGGAAAATGAGCGACTTGCTCTTGAAGCTAAAATTTTGGAAGGTGAAAAAGGAAAGGAAAAGCTCATAGAATTTTTATCAAACGTAGATAGGTTATTTATTAAAGCAGAACAAGAAATCGTTCAAGAATTACATCCTCTCCTTCGAAAAGAAAAAGACCATTTTGTTTATGATATTCATGTAGATGATGATCTTTGGATTTCATTGGACGGAGAGGAAGTTACAGACGATAGAAAGTCCTCTTCGGTAAAGAATTTTAATAAAGCAGTAATTAATCTTTATTACGGAGAAGGACCTCGAAATGGAGGTGCAACAAGATCAGATGATATTAACAAAGCTTTCAATGCATTTTACCTACCTGAATACCAAGAAGAAATTGATGGTATAAAAACAGGAATTATTAAAACAGATAATCTATATTTTAATAAAGATTATTCTACTGAACGCTTTTTATTAGCTTCACCAACAAAGGATGATCTTGTTAATTATATAAAAAATAGAATTGATCAACAGAAAAAGTAAAAGTAAAAGCCGAGGGATTCCTCGGCTTTTTTTTGGTTGAATTTTCAAGCCCAAACAAAAAGCCCCGGTAAACAGGGAATTTGGGAAGGCCTATCATTGCAAGGCACTTGTCAGTTGGGTAGCTCGGTAGATTCAGATTAGCATATTCCAAAAAGAGCTTGTTTTAATCATTCAAAAATGTGTGGATAATAAACTTGCGTTTTTTTATATCTCCTATAGAATATTAGTAACCCTCCCATTGCTTCGGTGGTGGGACGCGAGAAGCCCCGCAAGGGGTTTTTCTGCACAACCTTGTCCTGTTGCCGAGCTTAATGTATACTCCCATATATGGAATTATTACGCGAAAACTTTTTAAAGATATACGCTAATATACCTCTTAATTTGAGAAATGAGATAATATTAGTGTTTGAAGGAAAGCCGATTACTTGGAATGTGGCTTATTTGGAAGTGAAGGTGAACAGTGATTTTGGAAAAAAAATCGTTGAGGAACTTAAGAGTTTAAATCTCATTTAAATTTTATGTTTGATCAAAATATTTCAAAAAAAGAAAAAGAGCTGGTCATAGCTAGATTGGAAGTTCTTTCGCCAGAACTGCATTTTTCCGTTGGAAGTGATAGTAAAAATCTTTCCAGGGACGAGATGATTCAACAGATAATGGAAGATAGTGCAATCGGGAAGGAGTTTGTGAAGATAGATCTTAATTTTTTACGCGCTTTGAAGGATGGTTCTTTAATGAAAGAATTAATTCCTGTTTAATTTGATAAATATATGCCAAAAGTAATTATCGCTACAAATCCTTCGGATGATAAGCCGACTGAATATTTAGCATCTTGGTTTAAAAAGATTATTACCTTGGTTGGAATTACAAAAGATACTATTCTTTTTGATCTTAAAAAGGAAAATGCAAATAGAGAAGAATTAACTAGAATTATTGAAAAAGAAAAGCCTCGCGGAGTTATTTTAAATGGTCATGGAAATTCAAAATGTATTACGGGTTTTTCGCAACAACCGCTTGTCGAATGTGATGTTAATGAGGAAATTCTGAAAGGTACAGTCGCCCATTTCATGGCTTGTGACTCGGCAATAGAGTTGGGTCCTAAAATAATTGATGCAGGAGCAATTTCTTTTATAGGTTACAAAGAAAAATTACATTTAGTTCATCTAAATAAACAAACCGAAGATGATCAAATGAATGATCCAATGATTCGCTTTTTTCTTGATCCGGCATATGAAGTAATCAAGTCTTTGATTTCAGGAAAAACAGTGAAAGAAGCTTATGTTGATTCTCAGAATATGTATCGTGAGAATCTTCTAACTCTTATTACAAGTACAAATCCGGATTACAATACCCTTGCAGCAGGTCGCTTATATGCTAATTTAACCAACCAAGTTTATTTAGGAGATGGAGACGCTAGACTATAAACTATATGATCCAAAACAAACTCGTTATTAAATCAAACTATAAGCCCGCAGGTGATCAGCCTGAGGCGATTTCGGCTTTGGTCAAAGGCTTGAAAAAGGGAATGAAGAAACAGACGCTTCTTGGTGCAACGGGAACCGGTAAAACATTTACGATGGCAAATGTCATTGAACAAGTTCAGATGCCAACACTTGTGATCGCGCACAATAAAACACTTGCGGCTCAACTTGCCCAAGAATTCCGCGCATTTTTTCCCGATGCAGCTGTGCATTATTTCGTCTCATATTACGATTACTATCAACCCGAAGCTTACATGCCGATGACGGATACGTTCATCGAAAAAGACGCGCAGATCAACGAAGAAATTGATCGTCTTCGTCATGCCTCGACACAGGCATTGCTCACACGCAGTGATGTGATTATTGTCGCATCAGTATCATGTATTTACGGACTCGGATCTCCTGAAGAATACAAAGAAATGAATTTCTTGATTCACTTGGACATGCAAACTTCCAAACGCGAAATGATGGAGCGATTAATTCATATTCATTTCGGGCGAACAACCGCTGATTTAAAATCAGGGCAATTTCGCGCGGTTGGAAATAAAATTGACATCATGCCAGTGTCAGAGCGATACATGATTTCAGTAACGTTTTCTGGAAACTTGGTTTCAAATATTTCAATCATTGATCCAGTGACTTCAACTATTTTAGAACATCCAGAGCAAGTGTTTTTGTTCCCAGCGAAACACTTTTTGACCGAAGGTGACAAGAAAGAACGCGCACTTGTTGCAATTGAAAAAGAAATGCAAGACACCGTGAAAAAATTTGAGAAAGAAGGAAAATTACTCGAGGCAGAACGCATCAAACGCCGAACGCAAAATGACATCGCCATGATTCGCGCGATGGGGTATTGCTCTGGAATTGAAAACTATTCACGACCACTTTCAGGGAAACCGCCAGGTTCAGCCCCGGAAACGCTGATGTCATATTTTCCTCATGATACAGATGGCAAGCCTGCATTTTTGACGATGATTGATGAATCACATGTAACACTTCCGCAGCTCCATGGAATGTATGCAGGCGATGCGTCACGAAAAAATACATTGGTTGAATTCGGATTTCGTCTGCCTTCTGCAAAAGACAACCGACCACTTAAATATGATGAATTTGAAAAACGAATCGATCAGGTCATTTATGTTTCAGCTACGCCAAGTAAAATTGAACTTGGTGAGTCAGAGCAAGTTGTTCAGCAGATCATTCGTCCGACCGGGCTTGTTGATCCGTTGGTAGACATTCGACCTGTGACACCCGAAGGGGATTACAAAGGTCAGGTTCAGGATTTCATCAACGAAGCTGAGCAAGAAATCAAAAAAGGTGGGCGAGTACTGGCTACAACACTGACCAAGAAAATGGCGGAAGACTTGTCAGAATACTTGAAAGAGCGAAAAATTAAATCAGAATATTTGCATAGTGATATTAAAACAATTGATCGTATTAAAATTATTACGGAATTTCGTCGTGGAAATTTTGATTGTCTTGTTGGTGTAAACCTTCTTCGTGAAGGGCTTGATATGCCGGAAGTTTCGTTTATTGGAATCCTTGATGCTGACAAAGAAGGATTTTTGCGATCGGAAACATCATTGATTCAAACGATTGGACGTGCTGCGCGAAACGTGGACGGACGTGTGGTTTTGTATGCTGACAACATGACTGGTTCGATGGAACGTGCGATTGGTGAGACAAAACGCAGGCGAGATACGCAACTTGCATATAATCAAAAACACGGCATTACACCGCTTACGATCAAGAAAAAAATCGAGGATATTACAGAGCAAATGGAGTCGCAGCATGAGAAATCGGTTTATGAGAATTTTAAACTTGATTCAGAGCTTTTTGCAGATAATCCAAAGGAATTAATCAGACTCAAAGAACAAGAAATGAATGATGCTGTTGCGGACCTTGATTTTGAAACCGCTGCGCTGTTGCGTGATGAGATTGTTGCCGTGAAAGAAAAATTTCAACTTCTTGATAAGCCGAAGAAAAAGGTTGCGAAGATGAAGAGGATATTTAAATAAAAAAGAGCACATAGTGTGCTCTTTTGATTAGTTTTTTGACGCGATTGATTTAGTACCTCTTTTTGAGTTTATTTGATAAGCAGTTAAGGAATTATAAGAATCTCCTTTTAAGCTGATACCACTTAACTCAATAAATGTTAATTCTTCTGCAAAATACGTCAACAAAATTTGATGTACTATAGTTACGAGTTGGGCATTCTCTTCACCGATTTCGATTCCTTTAATTAAGAGGTAAGAATCGTGGTGATTTTCACTTAGTATCCAAAATAATTTTTTCCGAATAAATAGTAAAAACTTTTGATCGGAGGAGATTAATTCTTTGAATCCTGGTAGGTTTAAAATTTCCCAAACTTGATCCAATGAAGTGAATGGCTTAATTGTTTTTCGTTCTGTACCAAAACCGTGTTTTTTAGATTCATTGATAAGTCTTTGAAGTGTCATAATTTTTAATTTGTTTTAAACAATAATATAGTATTAATTTATTTTGTCAAGTATCTGCAAACACCTTGCAAATAAACGATTTTGTGGTATTATTTAAAACAAAATTCAAAATAAAATTATAAAACATGGAAAAGAAAAAAGGTTGGAAGTATTGGATTTCGTGGATCGCACTTGCGATTTGGGATTGGGAGATCGAAGGAATAATGCCACAAGGTGTCGACAAGATGATGATCGTTGTTGCTCCGCATCGTAAGGGATTTGCGGATGTTGCACTCGGTTGGTTTGTGCAAAACATGCAACCGATCCCACCAAGATTGGTTGGAATGAAGGCGGAATTATTTACGATGCTCGGTGGGATTTTCAAGAAGTCACTGGAACGAATCGGAGGAATTCCAATTGATCGCGAACGTAAACTCGGCTCAGGTGTTGAAAAGGGAGGATTTATTCAACTAATTCGAAATCGTGTGGATAGTGATGATGAAATTGCGGTGATACTAACCCCTGAAGGAACACGTAAGTTTGAGCTCATTGAAACAGAATTTGGAATACTTGATAAGGGTCATTATTTTTTCAAAGGTTTTTGGGTAATCGCTGTTGAGAAAAAACTCCTTGTTGTACTTGCGGCGTATAATTATCGTAATAAAGTTGTATCATTAAGTGAACCATTTTATTTCACCGGAGATCTTGATGATGATATGGATAGGGTATTCAATTGGTATCGCGAAAAAGTTCCTTGGTATTGGCCCAATATCGACAAGTCAAAATTCGTCTAAAACAAAAGCCCTGCGGAGGGCTTTTTTATTTGGTATACTTATCCTATGAAACACAAAACAACCATCTACGCGATCATTACGTTAATACTTGGCATTGCGGTACTTGTTGGATTTTTTATGTGGGTAAACAAACATGCTGAAGCGCCCACAGTAGATTCAAGCGCAACTACAAATAATCAAACTGATACTCTTGTATCAATTACGCCGACAATGATTCCTGTGGATCATGATTCGTATTTAACAAGTGTCACAGGGTCAATTCCACAGTTTTCACAAGCAAGTGATGAATTTAATAAAAAAATATCCGATGGGGTGATGGGTGATATTTCTGACTTTAATAAAAATGCGAGTGCTGATTATGATGCGCATTTGAAAATAGACGGGGATGCATTCCAAAAAGAATTTGCAAGTTCAAAAGGTGGTTATTATTATTTCAATGTAACATCAGATGTTGTGCAGTCGAATGAAAACGATATCAGTGTTGTTATTCGTGAAGAGCTTTATTCAGGTGGAGCACATCCCGCACATAACGTCATTTCGTATAACTATGACGTAAAAAACAAAAAAGAATTATCGATTACAGATTTTGCGTCACTTCAAAACTTGTCGAGTCAAGCGCGTGATATTCTCACCAAAAAGTTTTTGGGTGATGCGAACGGGGCAGTGTTAGATGATAACTCAAAACAGATGCTGTATGACGGAACAGATCCGTCACATCTTGAAAATTTTAATACGTTTACGTTTACATCAACTGATGTGACTGTCTATTTCGGTGAATATCAAGTTGCACCGTATGTGTTTGGTGAGCAAGAAGTTACGATTCCAAGAAAATAATTAAAAATAAAAACTCCCTAACAAGGGGGTTTTAGTTAATTTAGAATCTCACAGCTATCTGATCTTCGTCTCGTTTCCTCAATAGGTAGCTAAGAATAAACAAAATCAGAAACAGAATCATTGATACGTACCACGCTTGTATTTCATGATACGGCCTAGTTATAGCCCCGCTAGCAAAGAGGAGACAGGTTATAACTATGACACCAGTACTGAAGAGTAGAATAGTAAATTTATATCTCCAAATTTTTTTGAAAAACCAAGAAATCAGAGCCGCATCGAAATGTGTTGTCATGGTGTTTAATTTTGCTGGTGAAGAATATTTTAGTCATCATACCCCAGATTGTTTTTTATGTAAAGTGGGTGTATAGTAGTCGGATGACTCCTAAGAAAAAGAACATGTCGCTCGCAACCGATGATGCCATTGTCATCAAAGGTGCGCGCACTCATAACTTGAAAAATATCGATGTATGGATTCCACGTGGTTCGATGACAGCCATCACAGGGCTTTCAGGTTCGGGAAAATCATCACTTGCATTTGATACTATTTTTGCCGAGGGACAGCGTCGCTATGTCGAATCACTTTCAGCATACGCGCGTCAGTTTTTGCGTCAGATGTCGAAACCCGATGTTGATGAAATCACAGGGCTTTCGCCTGCAATTTCGATTGATCAAAAATCACGATCAAATAATCCTCGTTCAACCGTTGCGACTATTACAGAAATTTACGACTATCTACGCGTATTATATGCACGAGTAGGAAAACCATATTGTATTTTGTGCGGACGAAAAATTGAAAAACTTTCAACAGAAGAAATTTTAAATTTCGTGAATGAAAAAATTAAAAATTTCCAAGATTCGAACAAGGGTAAAAAATCAGTAATGGGTGTAGAGTGGAATCAGACACAGGTGCAAATTCTCGCGCCGGTTGTTCATGGACGAAAAGGGGAGTACTACCAAATGTTATACGATATGTTAGGCAAGGGATATGCGCGTGCACGTATCGATGGCACCATGCGCAATTTGCGTGAAAAAGTAAACCTCGACAAGAATTCGAAACACGACATTGATTTTCTCGTTGATGAAATTGCAATTCATGAATTCAAAGATGATGCCAAAGCTGCGGGTGAACGACTTGCAGAAGCTGTGGAACTTGCGCTTACAGAAGCGGAATCAATGGTTCGTATTGTGTTTAGTGTGCCAGGACAGCCCCCCCCCCAACCACCCCCGCCAATGGGTGG
>CAIQMU010000005.1 GCA_903873095.1 uncultured bacterium | reverse complement strand
TGCAACAACTGCAAATGGTCTTCGGGATTTCTTGTTGAATAAGATTAAAAATTCGGGGATGAGTGGGGCGGCGCCGGCAATGGCGATGAATTCGCAAGTAACGACCAGCGAGCCGGCGCCGCAAATCCCACCACAGTCTCCATCAGTTTCACAGCCACTTCCATCAGAAATTTCAAGTACTACATTCCCACTAGGTTCTTCATGGCTTTTTGCACAGATTATTCAAACGTTTGTGGGTGTTGGATTTGTGGGTGTAATAATTTTCTTTTGGTTTACAGGGTCATTTGGTAAATCGTTTCCACAGGGAGGCGTCTCTAGTTTTGGTTTTGATATCATAATAGGAATCATTATTCTTTTGATAATTGCAATTATTATGGTATTTGTTCAGAAAAGTAATTATTACTTTATATTTACATCAGATTTTATTCTTTATAGAACAGGACTCATAGCTCTTCAAGAACGTCATGTTCCGTATTCAAAAATTCAAGATGTTACTATTTCACGAGGATTTATTGATATGATATTTGGGCTTTGGAATGTAACGGTTGAAAATGCTGCCCAGGTTACATTTGGTAGAAATGCTCAAAATTCTCGAGTTATTATCATGGGATTAACCAAATCCCAGGCTGATTTTATTGCAAATCAGACTCGTTCTATTATGAATGCCCAAAATGGGCAAACTACACATCTCTAGGAAATCCCCAGATAAATACTTGCATAAAATTAATAGTATACTATAGTGGTATTAAGAAAGCAGATTCAACATTTTCATAGGTTCAAAGTGGTCATCTCGAAAGAGGTGGCCATTTTTTCTTTTATTCATATACAGGATATTCTTTTTGGTTTATACTTTTTATATATGATCACACAAGAACTTGTTGAATTTATAAAAACCAATTTACAAACAGGTGTAACACGTGAACAAATTACAAATACACTTGTTTCAAACGGTTGGTCTGCGACCGATGTTAACGAAGCATTTTTGCATACTGCGCCGCAAGGGGTCCCTGTTCCGCCGATGCAGACTGTGCAGTCGATGATGCCGGCAAATCATTCAAAAAGAAAAATACTTATCACACTTCTTGTCATCTTGGTTATCATTTTGATTTTCGGAGGCGTCTACATTTACAATAATTATTCCAAGATGTATCAGATAGTTGTTTCTCAACCAGTAACAGATTCTTCAAATGAACTTCAACCGACAGGTGCGGCGGCTGCAAATGCATCGACAAGTCAAAATCAAAACAGTACTCCAGCAGTTCCTGCAAATGCACAAACGCAAGTAAATTCTTCATCGAATCTTTCCCAGTCATATTCCCAGCCGGAAGGATCGTTCAGTTTCAAGTATCCGGCAAGTTGGAAGTTGACCACCACTCCTACAAGAACATCGGGATCGGTTACGGTTCCTTCATCAGCTGTTGCGCAAATTTTGAACGAAACTACTTATGGTTCTGTTGGGATTTCTCCTCAGCCGTTATTTTCAGGTATGACGGAAGAACAAGAATGGAATAATGCAGTTACCAATCAGGATATTCTTTCAAAACACGGAACAAAAATAAATACAAAAATTGGCGGGTATGACGCGATCGGAATAATGAGTGTATCAGGAACAATAACCTCTGCCGCATTTCAAATACATACACCTCACCGTATTACGCAGATAACAGAAATATATTCGGCCGAACAGAAAGAAAATGTTGACGCGGTTATTGCAAGTATTGTTTTTCATTAGGAAAAAGACGCGCGCCGTAGGCGCGCGTCTTTTTGTTCGGAGTTCCCTTGACATTTCAAGACTTTTTTGCTAATCTACGCGGGCACATTCGTGTGTTTCCAATCTGCTTCGTACATCCATTCACCTCCATTTTTTGCCGAGTTTACCTCGGAACAAGATGAACTTGTGTGTGACATGGCGAGGCGTGACAAAGGAATATTATTAAACTATTTTAGGAGAATTGTTTTTTGGTTGGGTTTCGAACAAGACACCCCCTAACCCCCTCTCGTAGAGGGGGCACCGAACGCACCTCTTCTATTTACTACATGGCTAAAATTTCACAGCTCGCGCGAAATGATAAACGCGCAAAGCTTATCGAAAAATACGCGAAAAAACGAGCGGAACTCAAGGCGGCCGGCGATTCAGCAGGTCTTCAGATGCTT
This sequence comes from uncultured bacterium, assembly GCA_903873095.1. Taxonomy (GTDB): domain Bacteria; phylum Patescibacteriota; class Minisyncoccia; order Phycocordibacterales; family UBA1006; genus CAIXMG01. The sequence continues at coordinate 7,527 of CAIQMU010000005.1, read as the reverse complement.
CCTAAAAACTCGAGTCCTTCGCGCTACAAAAATCGATGCGCAATCACAGGTCGATCAAACGGTTATCTCCGAGATTTCGGACTATCACGTATTAAATTCCGAGAACTTGCCAATGAAGGTAAGGTTCCAGGTGTACGAAAGTCATCTTGGTAATTCTCACATAAATATATATGGATAAAATGGCAAATCTTATTATCTCCCTTAAAAACGGAGGTAAAGCAGGTAAGGTAACAGTATTGGTCCCTTACACAAATCTCGGAGGAGAAGTAGCAAAAGTCCTTTTCAACGCAGGATACGTTGCATCCTATGCAAAAAAATCTCGCGCAAAAGGCGATGTGCTTGAACTCGGCGTTTCATACGTTGATGCGAAACCTCGCATCAGTGATGTAGAACGAGTTTCAAAATCATCACGACGAGTATACTTCGGCGTGCATGATATCAAGCCAGTTAAAAACGGTCGAGGACTTTTGGTACTTTCTACACCAAAGGGAATTCTAACAGGTGACGAGGCGCGCAAAGCTCACGTAGGTGGCGAGGCTCTCTTCCAAATCTGGTAATTATATGTCACGAATATCAAAAAACCCGATTGAAATCCCTGCAGGTGTCACAGTTTCTGTCGACAAAAGTACGGTTTCAGTTACAGGTCCGAAAGGATCACTTGTTCGAACATTTAATCCTTTGATTGCAATTGCAATGGAAGGAAACACAATCGTTCTTACGAAAAAAGGAGAAGACGTGTTCGCACGAAGTCTCTGGGGAACCATTGGTTCACACATCAAGAACATGATTGCTGGAGTTCAGACACCTTATTCTAAGAAATTGATTTTGGAAGGAGTTGGATTTAAATCAGCAGTATCAGGTACATCACTTGATCTTGCTCTTGGATTTTCACACCCAGTTAAAATTGAAATCCCAGAAGGTCTCACAGTTACAGCAGATAAAAACGTTATTAGTATTTCCGGAATTGATAAAGAATTGGTCGGTCAATTTTCCGCATACGTTCGCTCACAAAAGAAACCTGAACCTTACAAAGGAAAAGGATTCCGCTATGACGACGAAGTAATCCGCCGCAAGCAGGGCAAGAAATCTGCATAACCATTTATGAAAACATCAAATTTGGAAAAACGAATTCGACGCCACAAGCGTATTCGCGCTCGCGTGATCGGAAGTGCGGAAAAACCACGACTCGCTGTATTCAAGTCAAACAAGTTCATCTATGCACAGTTGATTGATGACGCAGCAGGTAAAACACTTGCATCTGCATCAGATATTAAGAATGCAAAAGGAACAAAAACCGAGCGTGCCGAAGCCATCGGAACTGCAATTGCAACCGAGGCTAAGAAACACAACATTACAAGTATTGTCTTTGATCGAGGTGGATTCCGATTCACAGGTCGCGTCAAGACTCTCGCCGATGCTGCACGTGCAGCCGGACTCAACTTCTAATTGTATGGCAGAACAAACACAAACAACACAAGCACCTCGATCAACAGCACCGGCTGGAGGATTTCGAGGTCCCCGAACAGGAGCTCCCCGAACAGGTGGACGACCAGGTGGAGCAGGTGGTGATCGACGTGGTGGACCTCGCAAAGGAGGTGGACGCCCAGAACGAGTCAAGCCAGAATTCGAACAGAAAACACTTTCAATCCGACGTGTAACTCGTGTAGTTTCAGGAGGACGACGATTTAGTTTCTCAGTAGTTCTTGCAATTGGAGACAAGAAAGGAACAATGGGAATTGGAATCGGAAAAGCTGGAGATACAACACTTGCTATTCAGAAGGCGTACAACGATGCCAAGAAAAACACGATTCGTGTGAAATTGAATGACAAAGGAACAATCGCGCACGATGTTGCTGCAAAATACAAATCAGCTCGCGTGACTCTTATGCCTAACACAGGACGAGGAGTCGTTGTGGGATCAGCAATGCGTGTCGTTGTTGAACTCGGCGGACTAACAGATATCACGGGTCGTGTGATGTCAGGATCAAAAAATAAATTGAACATCGCACAGGCGACGATCAAAGCACTTTCGACATTTGCAATGCCGAAAAAAGCTCGATCAGAAGCAGTTGTTGTTGTCAAAGAATAATATGCAAATGAACTCACTTAAACGCGTAACACCAAACACAAAACATGTGCAGGTAGGACGTGGAGGTAAGCGTGGTAAAACCGCAGGCCGTGGAACAAAAGGTCAGAACGCACGTTCAGGTCACCGAAAACGACCAGAACTTCGAGATTTGATCAAGAAAATTCCAAAGAAACGAGGGTACGGTAAAAACCGAGCTATCTCAGCTGTTGTTACTAAAAACTTGGTTCCTGTGAATGTTCGTGATCTTGAAACAAAATTTAATTCTGGTGAAGCTGTGAACATCGAATCACTTCTCGCAAAAGGAGTACTCCGAAATGCTCGACAGTCAAAAGCAGGTGTTAAAATTTTGGGAACAGGAGAACTTACCAAATCACTTGTCGTGTCGGGCGTAACCGTTTCCGAATCTGCAAAAGCAAAGATTGTTGCAGCAGGTGGATCAATCGCGTAAACTGAACCTATATGTTTCAAACATTTATTAAAAAATGCAAAGCTATTTTCACAGATCGTCAGATTGTTCTACGACTCGTGTTCATCCTTGCGATCTTGATTGTTTTTCGAATGCTTACATCGATTCCTGTTCCGGGTGTTAATCCGGGGGAACTCGCACAGTTTCTTTCGAATAACCAATTCTTCGGATTCCTAAACATTTTCTCTGGGGGAGGTCTTACAAGTTTGTCGATTGTACTTCTTGGTGTTGGTCCGTTCATTACGGCTTCGATCATCATGCAGTTGTTGACTTTGATGTCTCCAAAATTGAAAGAGCTTTATCACGAAAGTGGTGAAATGGGACGACGAACGTTTAATCAGTATTCACGATATGTAACAGTTGCCCTTGCGATTATCCAAGGAACAGCATTGCTTTCAGTACTTGCTGGCAAGGGAATTCTTCCTGCGCTTCCAAGTGTTCAGGCATTCGTAAACATTGCGATTGTGGTTGCTGGTTCGTTCCTCATGATGTGGCTCGGCGAACTGATTTCAGAATTTGGAATTGGTAACGGAGTTTCAATCATTATCTTTGCCGGAATTGTTGCGCGTATTCCAAATGATATTAACCAGGCACTCTTCTCGTACGATCCTTCACAACTTCCTCTCTATATTGGTTTTGCGATTCTCGCAGTGATTATTGTTGCGGCTGTTGTGATGATTACCGAGGCAGAGCGATTGGTTCCTGTCACGTATGCAAAACAGCAAGCACGACAAGGATATGTTTCAACATCAACATCATCACATATTCCTCTTCGTATGAATCAGGCAGGTGTGATGCCAATCATCTTTACTCTTTCGATCTTGATGTTTCCTAAATTGATTGCAACCGCAATGGCAGCATCAACGGTTCATCCGGTTCTTGCATCTGTCGGTACGGCAGTGACGACATTCTTGTCGAATCAGTTGTACTACGGAATTCTGTATTTCGTTCTCGTATTCGTCTTCACGTACTTCTACACAGCAGTTACGTTTGACGCAGATGCGATGGCGACAAATCTTCAGAAATCTGGAGCATTCATTCCGAATGTTCGCCCAGGTGCACCGACTGCAGAATTTGTTGGAACGATCATGTCACGTATTACATTCTTTGGAGGATTATTCCTTGCGGTGATTGCAGTACTTCCACAGATTTTCCAAGGAATTTCTGGAAATCAAAACTTGGCAATTGGTGGTACGGCACTGCTCATCGTAGTATCTGTAATCATCGACTTGCTCAAAAAACTTTCCGCTCAGGCAAGTATGTCTGAATACTAATTCAGAATCTAAAATTCCCCGAAAGGGGATTTTTTAGTTATTGACTTAATTTTCGAATTGGAATATTATGAATCTGTGCTTGCGAGGAGAAAAACCTCTATCGGCATTGTAGCTGATGGCAAGCATTCTAAAGTATCCCCGAAAGGGGATTTTTTAGTTATTTTTTATTATTCATAACACTGAAGAAATGCTTGTTTTCTCCAGGGAATTGTCGAATGATTACTTTAATAATCTGTTTTTCTATTCGTTTTGTTATTCTCCAAAAACATGCAGTTTTATCTTCAAGACAAACAATACTTACATTAGGATCCTTGATAATATTGGGTACATATTTCAGTAATAAAAATCTCCGAATTTGATCAGATTTTGTTCTCGGGTAACGACCCTTTTTAAGCAGGTGTTGAAATCCTGCATTTCCAAATTCAATATATTCATTATCTAAAACAGCACAAGGAATTTCCTTGAGATTTTTGTAAAATGTTTTTGCCTTATCTCGATGTTCATAATATGTTTTATCCTCCATGGTCGAGGATTATACCAATGCGAGATAAAGGGAGCATAAAGAACTCTTATAGAGTTATTCGGAATGGATAATGAGATATCCACTTGATTTTTTCTTTAAAATAGGTTATATTTTCGCCAAATTAACAGGATTTGGGGCGACACGCTTTGGATTTTGGGATTCTTTTACAAAATAATTTTCAAACAAACAACAAACTAACTAACAAGCAAAAAAAGGAGAAACAACAGATGAAAAATCAAAAAAAGGGTTCTTGGCCCCCGAATGCCAATCTTGCGTCATTATTTTTTACAGCAGCGATGATCTTCATCGCGGGCTATGTATCTGCCCAGAATGTGGGAATCGGGACGAATGCTCCCGCAAACAAGCTTACGGTCAGCGGAACCCTTTCCGTTGGTTCAGGCTCAAACTACACGACCACTGCGGCACCGACAGACGGTGCCATCATCCAAGGCCGGGTGGGCATAGGAAACTATGCCCCGAACGGCGCGGCGATCCTCGATCTGACGAATACGTCAAACTATGGTTTGGTGTTGCCGCAAATTGCAACGACAAGTTTGCCGACACCAACGGCAGGTATGGTCGTGTATAACAGCACGACGGGATGTATGCAGTACTACAACGGTAATACTTCGGCATGGGTTAGTTTAGGAGCACCGCTAACGGGTACTGGAGCTATCAGCGTCGGAGGAGGATACATCTATTTTGGCTGTACTCAATCAAGTGTTTCACTTGCCTTGAGCGGAATCACTGGCGCAACTTCATACGCTTGGACAGTTACGCCGTCTGGGGCTGCGACTATCACTAACGCTAACACAGCAATGCCGACAGTCACCTTTGCAGGTACTCTTGGTAATGCCCAAACCTGTACTTTTTCCGTAGTGGCTTCAGGATGTAGTGGTTCTTTAACAACAACATCTGGAACTATTACGTATGGAGGTACACAGAGTTATTCTGGTACGGGTGCGGGTCAAAATTGGCCTCCATCACCCATATTGGCATCTTCATGTGGGGTCAATAACGTATATCTGACACTTTGGGGTGCTGGTGGGGCAGGTGGATACAACGGTTCTGGCGGTTCTGGCGGTTACGTTACAGGGACCCTGCCTGTTACAGCTGCTACTACATACAATGTATTAGTTGGAACTGGTGGAGGTGTACCTGGTGGCATTGTTTATGATGGTGGTTATGGCGGAGGCGGAAATGGTGGCACAAGCGCAAGTACTGGTTATGGAGGCGGAGGCGGCGGACGTACTGCTATACAAAATTCTGCTGGAACTGTAGATTATATTACGGTCGGCGGAGGCGGAGGCGGCGGAGCTTATAGTAATTCAACGGATGGCGGTGGTGCCAACGGTAGCAGTACCACTAATGCAAGTGGCGGTGCTCACAATGCGAGTACTAACGGAATCTACGGCACTAATACGGCAGGGGGAAATGGTGGCACAGCCACTAATGCTGGTACTGGAGGTGGATCTTCTACTTCCACAGGCGGTACTTCAAACTATAACGGTGGTAACGGTGGTAACGGTGGCAGTTATAGCGGAGGCGGAGGCGGAGGTGGTTATTATGGCGGAGGCGGCGGTAGTGGAGGTAATAGTAATTGCGGCGGAGGCGGCGGAGGGTCTAACTACGTAGTAGGTCTTACCACCGCACTTGGTGTGGTCACTAATACTTCTGGTAACGTAAAAACCGACGGAACTACAGCCAATGCTCCAAATTACACAAATTGTAGTAGTTGTGGCTACGGTGCATCAGAAGCAAGTTCAAGCTATCATGCAGGAGGAAATGGTTACGCTATCATCAGCTGGTAAATCATCAAAAAATGATCAACCACCTCAAAAATTGCTTTTCAAGTATGCATGCATACTTGCTCAGCAGCCTGATACTCATCATGTTGATGACATCAGGTACGATCACAGCTCAAACAACACCGCAAACCCAGCAACCCATGTCGCTCTACGTCCAACCCGGCGGATTCATTGCAGTTACAAACTGCGATGACAAAAAACCGGGAATCACCCTCACGGGTGATGGAAAAATCGTCCTTCTGGGCAAGGGTGCGCACATAAAAAGCAAAGGATGTACGAACTTTGCAGGCAAGGTAGTAAACGACCAGGGCGAACAGATGCCCGGTACGCACTACATGCCAAGCATCAGGAAGATACCGTACAAAACAAATTGAGATCATATGATCTCAGGTCAGGAACTATCGTTCCTGACCTTTTTTATTTTCTTTTGCTATAATAGCAACCATGTCAGCATATATTTTCTACGGCAAGGCGGGTTCAGGAAAGGGAACTCAGGCACTTGAGCTTAAAAAGCATTTGGAATCACTTGGAAAAAAAGTACTCTATATCGAAACAGGAAAACTATTTCGAGAGTTCGTTTCAAGTAATGATACCTTTGCATCAAAACGAACAAAAGATGTCATTGAAAACGGCGGACTCATGCCGGCATTTTTTCCTGTCTACGTTTGGGCAAATCAGTTAATTCAAAACTTTAATGGAACAGAAGAAATCATCCTCGATGGTGTCGCACGTCGCGTCGAAGAAGCCCCAATGATTGATTCAGCACTCGATTTTTTTCAGATAGAAAAGCGGTTTGTGTTTACGATCGACATTTCGGATGAAACAGCGATTCATCGATTGCAACTACGCGGACAAGGTCGCGCCGACGATGCATCAATCGACAAGATTCGCGAACGACTCGGATTGTACGGTGAAAAAACACTTCCGATTTTGAATTATTTTGAAACAAATTCGAAATACAATTTTGTTCGAGTAAATGGCGAACCAGCACCCGAAGAAGTATTTGAACAAATTAAAAAATCGATTCATTAAAAATGCGATCTTGCCAACCTTGACATTTTGTGATATTCTCGTGTCATGATTTTGATCAAGACCGACAAAGAAATAAACGCGATGCGGGTTGCGGGGAAACGTCACGCGGAAATTCTTGAAAATGTTTCTGCGATGGTGAAACCTGGAATTACAACAGGTGAACTTGATGCTGCTGCAAAAAAAATGGTTTTGGAATATGGTGACACACCAGCGTTTTTGAATTACAAACCTGAAGGCGCGGTGACACCGTTTCCTGCGACACTTTGTATTTCAATAAACGATGAAGTGGTTCATGGAGTTCCTGATAATAATCGCGTGCTACAAGAAGGCGACAT
>CAIQMU010000004.1 GCA_903873095.1 uncultured bacterium | reverse complement strand
TTTGCGAAGGATCGCTCTTTTTAATTCGTCCCTTGTGAAGCTATCAGCTCCAAAAGGAGGCTTTTTTTCTCCTGTTAATTTATTTTCAAATAACTCAAGGAGTGTTGAAAACGAGCATTTATCTAGGCTTCCGTCAGTCCTTTTTTGTAATTCTTTTTTATTCATTTTTAGTTTTAAAAAATAGTAATATATTTATTCTAAAAAGTCAAGTATCTCAAAACCCCTTATTTTGATATGATAATCGACATGTCTGACACTAAATACTATCCAACCATCGGTTTGGAAATCCATGCGGAACTTTCGACTGCGACGAAAATGTTTTGCATGTGCAAAAATGATTCTGACGAGGAACGACCCAATGTAAACACATGTCCAGTATGTATGGCGCATCCAGGAACACTTCCAGTACCAAATAAACAAGCCATCGAAAACGTTGTACGCGTTGGTCTTGCCGTAGGTGGAGAAATTGCGAATTTCTCAGAATTCGATCGCAAAAATTATTTCTATCCCGACATTCCAAAAGGATATCAAATTTCACAATACAAATATCCAATCGTTTCAGGTGGTGAAATTGCAGGCGTAAAATTAACGCGCATTCATCTGGAAGAAGACACAGCGAACTCGAAACATGATCGAGGAGATTTTTCACTCGTTGATTTCAATCGTGCAGGTGTACCGCTCATGGAACTCGTAACAGAACCCGTCATTCATGATGCAGAAACAGCAATGAAATTTGCAAAGGAATTCCGATTACTCCTTCAGACACTTGGCGTCTCGCATGGAAATCTTGAAAAAGGTGAGATGCGCGTAGAACTCAACATTTCAATTTCACCAGACCCAACTAAATTTGGAACAAAAGTCGAAGTAAAAAATATCGGTTCGTTTTCGGCCGTAGGCAAAGCTGCCGCATTTGAAATCGAACGCATGATTGATTTGTACGAGGCAGGACGACAAGATGAAATTGTTCAGGAAACGCGCGGATGGGATGATGTAAAACAGGCAACCTATTCACAACGCAAGAAAGAAAACAGTAACGACTACCGCTATTTCCCAGATCCTGATATTTCAAAATTTTATTTGCATGACATGTTTAACTTGGACGAGATGAAGAAAAATCTTCCAGAACTTCCTTGGCAGAAACGTGCACGATATCAACAAGATTTTGGAATCAAAGATGAGGATATTGAAAGCTATGTAAACGATGCGGTTCTTGGAAATTTCTTTGAACACGTTTCAAGTATTTTGAAAAATCCTGAATCGATTAAAATTGCATCTAATTATATTACATCTGATATGGTGGGACTTCTCTCAAAAGATGTAAATCTCAAAATGCCAAGTGTTGAAACATTTGCAAAACTGATTCAGATGAACGCAGATGCAAAATTAAACTCACGTGGAACAAAGGATATTTTAGCAATGATTCTTGCAAGTGATTCTGACCCTGAGATTATTGCAAATGAAAAAGGGTTGATTCAACAAAACGACGAAGGTGCACTTCGCACAGTCGCACAAAAGGTTGTTGATGCAAATCCATCTGTAGTTACCGAATATAAATCAGGAAAAGAAGCACTTCTGATGTTCTTCGTTGGACAGATCATGAAAGAAACCAAGGGAAGTGCAAACCCTGCACTTGTTCAGACAATTTTGAAAGAAATTTTGGCGAAGTAAACAACCACCGGACTAAGGTCCGGTGGCTTTGCGTTTGCCCGCTGACGCAGGCAGAGCGCTCAGTGATTACTTGGATAATAGTTTGTCAAACAACGATGGTTGTACGACTTGATGATGAGCATCTTGATGTTTTA
>CAIQMU010000003.1 GCA_903873095.1 uncultured bacterium | reverse complement strand
TCTGAAAGAACACAATCTTCATGCACAAGTAATCCTCGCTGTTGGATTCCGTGCAGATGACGACACGTATTCACAAATGCCAAAATTCCGTGAACCAACTGAAATTGTCTTCATCGAAAGATAATTCAAAAAACACCCGCGCGGTGTTTTTTTATTTCTTTATTGTGAGAAAAAATTCTTCCAATCGTTCGCGCATGGACATTCCCCCAAGACGTGACTCGTGATACACAGAAACAAGTTTTCGCGCCATATCATTTAGTTGATTTTGATTAAACGGAGAATTTTTCTTGGTCATCATATCTTTTAATTTCCACCAAATCATTCCATGTGTTGGTTCCATTTCATCAGACGCATGTGCAACCTGCTGAAACATAATCCATGTTTTTTTCTTGTCCCCTGACGCAAACGCACTTGCAAGTGCGAATGGATCGAAATCTTGTTTTTTAGAAACCTTTTCTGTAACTGTAATAATTTCTGCAAACGGTGCTAATTTTTTTGTTTCAGCCGCAAGTAATTTTTCTGTTGTGATTAAAACATCATGCGGAGCGTGCGCTAACCCTTCAGCTTTTTCAAGAAATATTTTTTGAGTTTCCTCGTCATCTAATATTCCATTTAGAATAAATAATTTTTTATCACCAAATAAACTTGCTGTTTGAATTTCATCGAATGCGATCACAAGTTCTCGAGCGTCTCGTTTTTCAATACTATTTGTTTTTTGAAACGGCGCAAGAATACTTGTTCTTTTTTTCTCGAACTCAGGCGTTCGTTTCCCGACTAAAATGGTAATCATAGATTAAAACCACATGCGGACTTTTGCTTGATAATCACGATAGACTTGCCCACATGAATCAATCATAAACTGCTCTTCACGAGGAGCAAACCACATCGTCATCATTGCCCAAAATACCATCGCAAGAATCGCCATCACAATTGAATTGGTTGCAAGTGCAAGCCCCCAATAAATAATTCCAAGCGCAAGTGACGCCGGGTGGCGACTATACTTATAAGGACCTTGCATGAGCTCATCAATGCTTGGACATGATTTTACATGGACATCTTTACTAATAATGCGTTGAGCCCAAAACGAAATCACTGTCCCGATAAAAACCAAGAACGCGCCTATTCCAAGGAGAACATTCTGTGCCATTAACGAATGGGTGATCATTGAAGGAATGAGAATATGAAGCCCAAACGAAAGAGCCAGGCCAAATAAAAATAATATCGGCGCGATAGATACAACCCCCACAAACGATTGAAACCAGTTTTTTTGCATAAGGTGATTATAGCGCAAAATTGGGATACATAAAAACCCCTATTTTAGAGGTTTTTATCCCTTCGCACTTCCCCACGTTTTGCCTGATTCGATCGAAACATCAAGTGGGACTTTGTTTGGAATATCTTGTGGTACTGTATTTAAAATATTTTCCATCGTTTCTTTGATCATTTTCTTTGCCGTGTCGAGAATATCATCTGCGACTTCAAATACCAATTCGTCGTGAATCTGCATCGTCATGAAAATTTTATCTTCAAGATTTTCATGACGAATTTTCTTGTCCACATGAATCATTGCAAGTTTAATAATATCCGCCGTTGTTCCTTGAATTGGCGCGTTGGACGTCGCGCGTTCTGCCATCGCCTTGACAAATGGAATCGGGGAACGAAGTGCTGGGAAATTTCTGCGTCTGCCAAACAGTGTTTTGGTGTAACCAATTTTTTTAGCAAGCGCAATCGTATCGTTTATATAATTTGCCAAGTCCGGCAACTGC
>CAIQMU010000002.1 GCA_903873095.1 uncultured bacterium | reverse complement strand
TGATATAATCAAAACCATGAATAATAAATTTTTCGATAGATTTGTTAATTGGGGACCAGGTAAAAAAATGGAACAACCAGGAAAAGCTGCAGAATTAGAAGATAAAGTAGGGGATCCATTGCATGATTGGCATCAAGATGGAAAACAAGAAACTAATTCACTTGCTGAAAACGAAGATGGACTTATCTTATCAGAGGAAGAATCACAAGCTTTGGAACGCGATAATAAAGACTGGATTGAAGCGGAAAATATTACAGAAGAAGGGCATTTTAGTGAATATATTAGTTCTGATAATAATTGGAAAGAAGAAGCATTTTCAAATGTCATTGATAATCTAGAAACGGAGATTCCATTTGAAGAGCAAGATATTCTTGGTGATGCATTAAGAAGTAGGGTCGCACAAAAAGAATCCAAGGTTTCAAATTCTTCACGATTAAAACATCAGGAACTTATCAATAAGAAATCTATCGAAGATCTCCCTCTCTATTCACTAGAAGATTTCAAATTAATGAAAGATGCGGTATTGTTTAATGATCTTGCTCAGTATCGACCTAAATTTGCAGATGGTTCAATGATGACAGACGAACAAATTATTGAAAAGGTTGCAACATTTCTTGCAATACAAGAAGGAAGAGGACCTAAAAGTGTTTCGTCAGAAGAGATGCGTTTAATGGGGCAATGTAAAGATTGGTATGATGTTGCTTCACAAAAAGCTGATTATAAAGAAATGCCAAGACGAGCAGATGGTAAATTATTTTCTCAGCAAGAAATTGATGAACTTGTCTATGAATATCACGACCTTCGCAAGAATGAACCTCTTGAATTTGCAAAACTAAAATTGCAGTTGATAGGAGATTCAAAAGTTGAAAAAGGCGAGTGGAAAAAAACAGCATTCCGATTTGATGAAAAAACATATAAAGGAGAAAAACAATGGGTTTGTAATAAAGATGAGACTCATGATGGAAAAGTAGTCCATGTGCGTTATGTTTCATTTGTTGATCCTTCTCTTGTTGCAAAACCTGGGACTGTTGGAACATTTTATTACACAGTAAAAAATGAACGAATAAATCCAAAAGACAGCAGTCTCAAAATGTCATTCATTGATTTGAAAGTTCCTTTTGTAAAAGAACAAAACAATAAACCAGTGAAAGAAGAAGTTTCTAAACAAGAAAAAATGGCTGCGTAAAAAAATCCCCACCCTCCTTCACATAAAGCTATGGCGGGCAAGTGGGGATTTTTTGCTATCTCGCATATTCAATAACTCGATTCTCACGAATCACTGTAACCTTGATCTCGCCCGGATAGCGAAGTTCCTGTTCAATACGAATCGCCATATTGCGTGCCGTTTCACGAGCTTGAACATCATTTAACATATCAGGACTTACAAAGACTCGAATTTCTCGTCCTGCTTGCAGGGCAAATGATTTTTCAACTCCGTGGAATGTGTTCACAACCGATTCAAGTTCTCGAAGTCTCTTCAAATAGTTCTCAAGTGTATCACGTCTCGCCCCTGGTCGTGCACCTGAAATTTGGTCGCACACCTGAACAATGACAGCCTCGACAGTTTCGTGTGGCCAATCATCATGGTGTGATTTCATAGCTGTGATGACACGAGGATCCGCACCGAATTTTTCAAGGATACGCATACCAATTTCGATATGAGTTCCTTCAACTTCGTGGTCGAGCGCTTTACCAATATCATGAACAAGTCCTGCAATTTTTGCAACAACGGGATCGGCTCCAAGTTCGGTCGCGAGCATCTCACACATGTGTGCAACCTCTAAACTGTGCTGCAAAACATTTTGTCCATAACTTGTTCTAAATCGAAGTCTTCCGAGTATTGCAACAATGCGTGGATCAAGGGTGTAAATTCCACATTCTGACACAGCATCTTCACCTGCTTTCTTGATAATTTCATTAATTTCAGATTTTGCTTTCTCGAAAAATTCTTCGATTTTTGCAGGCTGAATGCGACCGTCTTTGATCAAGTTTTCAAGAGTCACGCGTGCAACTTGGCGTCTGATTGGATCAAATGATGAAATGATAATTTCGTCAGGTGATTCATCAATGATGAGTTCAACACCAGTGATGCGTTCAAATGTTCGAATGTTGCGACCTTCACGTCCGATGATTTTTCCTTTTACATCATCTGATTCAATTTCAACTGATGTTGTGGTCATTTCATGTGCTGTTGAACTTGCGAGTCGTTGAATTGAATTTACAAGTATTTCGCGAGCGCGAGACTTGTATTTTTCTTCGCCGGTGACTTCGAGTTTTCGCATGCGCACCATGATGTCTTCTGCATATTTTTCCTCGGCGTCTTTGATAAGGAGTTCGCGTGCATCCGCGCGGGACATTCCTGCGAGTTTTATGAAATCAGATTCTTGCTTTGCAAGATTTTCTGCCATTTTTTCTTTTAATGTTTGAACTTCGGCAATTTTCTTTTTCAAGTCATCATATTCTCGATCAACATCAACTTGGCGACCATCGAGCATTTTTTCTTTGTTCAACAAAAAGTCGCGTGTTTTTTTAAGTTCATCTTCTCGAGAAAGTGCACGTCGTTCGGCTTCTTCAATAATACGTGTTGCATCTTCGCGAGCACGAAGCATCAGTTCTTTTACGTTGGTTTCAAGGGATCGTTTCTGAAATCGGGCAACAATTT
>CAIQMU010000001.1 GCA_903873095.1 uncultured bacterium | reverse complement strand
GTTCCTTGTTGTCCACTTGGTGAATTACTTGTTCCGCCTGTTGATGTTGTTCCATAGGGAAATAAATTTTTCCCTTGGTTGGTATTAAGTTGATTTTCTGATCGTTTCATCAAAACAATTCCAACAATAATGGCAATAATAATCAAGATAATTCCACCGATAATTATTTTTTTTAAACTATAACGTGGTTCATTCGGCATCATGTGATTAGTATATCATCCTCTTTTTTATTTCACCACAAAAAAATACGAGGGAATCCCTCGTATTTTTATTTTATATATCTAATACCTCTCAAGTTTAACTACTTGGTTGACCTGCTAAGCAAGTATTGTACGATTGGGTGATATTTTGTACGTATGCTGATGGTGATGATGAGGATCCGCATCCTCCGGAGTTAAATGTTTCAAACGCAGAAGTTAAATTACCACATGTCTTTATTCCTTGCGCAAGAAGATATGCACCAGCCTCCGTGTTTTTCACGGGATCAAGCATGTCTGCGGGATAGTAAGGCTGTGAACCCCCAAGACTTCTTGGTGCAGGGGGTGTATCTTTTTCTGACATGGGAGGATTCCAGTTAGCAGCATAGGTTTTGGGATAATCCGCAGGATAAAATGTTATTTGTAATGCGCCAACACCATGACTGAATCGCCAGTCTAATCCTGTAAGATTCTTGTCGGAAGGATTTGCTGCAGCCGCATTTAAGGCATCATCATCATTGGTATTTTTATCGCCATACAAACTGATATTTGGAGTAAATGTCGTTCCGCTATATTTTATACCTGACAATACAAACGCTTTACGCGAAGCAATGTTTGGTACACTCCATGCGTTTGCATCATTACCAATAACATTTGCTTGACCCTTAGATTCGTGCTGCATAATCGCTTGGATTGCACAAGGAGGAACACCTGCTGTTGTGGCTGCTGCGTTTGCATCTTGTGATAATTGTGAAGCTGTTGGTACGGGTTGTCCCGTTATTGCTTGGTATTGAGCCGGGGAGATTACAGAAATAGCATTAATATTCGGTACTAAATTCAACAAATCCGGATTAATGGTTCGCAGGATTGTGTACACCAACAAAAGAAGAATAAATCCACCGACTGTTTGAATAATCGCACCACGAACACTTAATTTTTCAGTTACCTTGTCACTACGCATGTAAATAACACCGAGGTACATAATACGAAGTACGGCAATGACACCAGCAACACCAATTGCAATTGCAATAATTGCGTTTAGGAATGATCCTAAATCGTTTGCTTGGGTGATACTTGATAATTTTGTACCAAGTGCACCAAAAATATCAGTTAGACCACCATAGAGCTGGTAACAATCTCCCGTTTTTCCTGTACAAGAGTCAGTTGTACCTTTTCCTTGGAGTGTAACATTGTTTGTGTTACCAGAATGATCGCTCGTATCAGAAACATATTGCCAAGGATAACCATTAGCACAAGTTAATCCAGTAGAATCCAAGGTACAGTTGTAGGCAATTTTTCCATTAGAAATGGGAACTTTCCCATTGTTTGGTGTTATAGAGTACTTTGAATAATAATCATCAGGGCTGATATTAAAACTACCATCATCTGCTTCTTCCATGGTTGGAAGTACTGGTCCTGCTCCAATATAGTAGGAGCAGTCAGGAGATTTACCAAGAGTGTTACAAAGAGTGTTACCGGTTTTAAGATTAATATAAAATTGCTCATTGGAAGGAACGATAAATTTCATTGCTCCACCGAGACCGTCTCCAATATTACTAGCATCGGAATCATCAGGAACCCCTTCGATCTTTAAACGTTGCGGTGCGTGTGTACTGTTGTCGAAATCAGAAAATAATTGGACAAAAATTCTTTTACCTGCACAGTTTTGTGTTGCGATATTAATCACTAAGGGTGATGGGGGAAAATACTTAGGCCAATAATCATATTGTACTCCTTTGATAGTTATTTTTTGCCCCCACGTAAGTCCTGGTGGTGTAGACCCTGCATCAAATGTTGCTGATGTAACTTGGCACGCGTTATCAGCCCAACTACCACCAACACCCCCCGCATGAACAACTCGCAAAAAACCTAAAAGACCAACAAATATAATCAGAAACGAGGCTATTGATAGTATGTATTTTTTTTTAGTCATAATTTAATACATTAATAATCATTGATTAAATATCGCACTCAGTGAATTTTCAGCCTCTTGAAACTGTGTTCGTGGATTTGTTGCAGAAACACCAATTGTTGCAAACCCAGACGTTCCTGGATTTTGTAAATCAAGAAGTGTTTGATTTTTTGCATCGGCAATCGTAATAGGATTATCGTTCATTGTCCAGGTAAATGAAAGACTGTTGGGATTATTATTAAGGACTGAGAAGTTATAAGGCTCAGCAACAATATTAGTGGAAGGAGTATTAAAATTAATAGTTGATTGTGCAATAGAAGATTTGATGCCAGTCATTGGATCTATTGAATAAAATAAAACTTTTGGATTAAATATAGGAACGGTAATATCTCCGGTGGCCTGAATATTATCCGTAACATCACTTGCTGTTGCTTCGACTTGCTCGTTTGCATTAAGCATGTTTTGTTTAATCAATAACGTATCGTTTCCATATCCACTCGCATTTTCAACAACGTTTCCATTTCGTTGCCAATTGTAAACAGCATTTGACGGGTCAATGGTTGTGTTATTTGAAATAAAATTTGGAATGGCTACTACTTTGATAATAGATTCACGCCCGGGTAGTTTTTTCCCTTGATAAAATGGTGGAACGTATGCATCAACAGCTTCCCACATCATAGTCATATCTTCAGGGGTCAAAGAAACATCCTTGGTGATTATTCCTGTATCAAGGGCGATGGTTGCACGAATGTTGGTTGTCTGTCCATAATTTTTTGTCTTTGCAAGAAGTGTGTATTTTCCTATTCCTCCTCCAACTGATGCTCCATCGACATACCAATTTATCATGTAGCGACGAAGATCCACGATATTACTATCAAGTGTTACAGTAATCGTTGTGAATGACCCTGGGTTAGGTGGGTTTACATTTGCATCAATATCACTTGCGTTGGTTGATGAGTCGTAACTTGAAAGATCAGCAGGGATTTGATCTGTACTTGTGGTAGCCCCATTAGTAGCTGTACCAGTCGATGTGGCATCTGTTGTTGAGGGTATTATAGGATTTCCTTGGGAATCAATAGTTGCATCAGGAGTAGTTGTTCCATCGGCAACTTGGGCATGTACTGGTTGCATGAAAAAAATACCAAGTACAGCAATCGTTAATCCAAGAGATACAAGTCGTTTCATGTGTAAAAGTATATCACATACTAAAACCCCCACAAAAGTGTGGAGGTTTTAGTTTACAAATTGCCCTTGTGCGTTTGCGGCAGCTTGGTCGTCTTTTGCTTTGCGAAGCGCAAGAATTTGGTGTGGGTCACTCGAGACGATTTGGTCTTCGGTGTAACTTGAAATAATTTTAATGGAAACGTGTTGTTTTCCAGCAAAGAATATTCCTTCCCCTACTCCAGATTCGAGCAATGCATATTTTTCACCATCGGTCAGGTTGAATACTTCTTGCAAGGTATCAATCGCTGTTGGTGATTGTCCAAGAAGCATTTGCAAGCTCGAGTTGGTGATAATTGGGACACCGTAACGTGATTTTACGAAGTCACCCACGTCTTGAGTAATGGTTGCAAGTCCAAGGAAATATTTTCGTCCTCGTTTTGCCATTCCAAACAAGAATGCAGCAGCTTCTTCATTTTGCATCATCACCCACGCCTCATCTACAACAAGCAATCGTTTCTTGAGTGATTTGCGCACTGCGTTCCAAATGAAGTGTGTGATGATGTACATCGCGGCGGGCTTGAGTTCATCTTCCATATCACGAATCGAGAACACGACAAGTTTTTGATCGATATCAACGTTCGTTGCTTGGTTCATGAATCCTGACCATGTTCCCTTGGTGTATTTTTTCAAACGTTCGACAAGTGATTCAGATCCTTCCATGGATGCGAGTACTTGTTCAAAATCTGAAAGAAGTGGTGGTGGAATTGTTGTGAAATCACTTTCCGCCGTGATGTCTTTGAGTGCGTATGTTTCTGTAATTGCCCGATCGATAATAGAGTCTTCTTCTGGCTTGAGCCCGCCAAGAATAATTCTAAATAATCCAATGAGTGATGTAATGTTTGATCGAAGTACATCAGACGGTGATTCATCAGGAAGTGGTTTTGGAAGATCAAATGGATTGATGTGACTGTTACTTGAAAGGGATACTTTGAAGAATCGTCCGCCGACTGCTTCGGCTAAATACTGATATTCATTTTCTGGATCGATCACAAGTACATCAGTGTCGAACATCATCGTACGAACAATTTCAAGTTTTGTTGCATATGATTTTCCTGCTCCTGATCGTGCAAAAATTACCGAGTTGTAGTTTGGCATCGAGAAACGGTCGAAAATAACAAGTCCTGCATTTTGTCGATTCACGCCATACAAGATTCCTTTATTATCAGTAAGTTCTGATGAAATAAATGGGAAAAATGATGACAGTGGTCCCGAGTTTAATTTTGAAAGAATTTTAAGCTCATCGGTTCCTGTTGGAATAACGGTTCGAAAACCTTGTTCCTGTTGGAATAATGCAGGTTTTAAATAAATTTGTTTCCCTTCAAGCTCGCTACGAATTTCATTTTCAAGTTTCAAGAGTTCGTTTTCATGAGTTGCGTAAATCGTAATATATAAACCAACATCAAACATTTTTTCTGTTGCCTGTTGCAAGTTATCGCGCAAATCTTCAAGGTTTTGATATGCTGCGTCGAGTTGCGGATCACGTACCATCCCTTGATTTTGACGGTTGATGATTTGTGATTCAACCTCGGCTACTTTTTTCTGGAAGTCGCGAAGAATTTCGGAAGTATCAATTGGGTTGATGTGGATTGAAACATCAAATACTTTGTCGAGGTTTACGATGGGTGCAAGCCAGCCACTGGAAAGAATGCGAGGATACGACATCGCAAAATATGTC